>NZ_PNDT01000030.1:0-38576 GCF_005886375.1 Pseudoalteromonas sp. S1727 | reverse complement strand
CATGGATGCAGGAGGTAGAGCAATGCAGGAGCAATTGCCGAGAACAACTACATGTCAAAATTTATGCCTTGTTATCACTGTATTTATCTGTCGCTATAAATGGTCAGTAACTTAACACGATTGGTATAAAAAGGGTGATCAGTATTCATTCAGATGGGAACTGAGCTTGTAAATTTATACATAAATAAAGTACACAGCGGTAACTCTGCAAAGGTGTTCGTTAGTAACCTTTTAAGTTGTAGAGAAGATATTATGCTGCATAAAAAAGTTTATAGCAGCAATATGCGCTAGGTTAGACGCTGTGGCATTTTTTATATTTTTTTCCACTACCGCATGGGCATTCGTCATTACGACTAACTTTTATATCCGCAACTGGAAATATCTCGCCATCAAGGTAGCGCCATAACCCATTCTCTTTAATAAAATTTGATTTCTCATGTAGCTGACAAAATAGATTTTGATAAAAATAACTAACGCAAAACTCAACATCCGCAGTCAACTCGTGTTGTTCGGCATCGATCACCGATAACTTTATAAAGCGACAGCTGTTAGCAAAAGCAGCAATTTCATTGACTGGGTTCTCAGTTTGTTTTTCTTGAGCATAAGTTTGATATATGTACTTGGCGTTTTTTAATGCATAAGCAACGTAGCGAGAGCGCATAAGTTGCTCCGCTGTGTTTGCTTGCTCTGTGCCTAAATGGAGCTTTTGGCAGCAGTCTTGGTAACTTTGTTGACTGCCGCATAAGCAATTACTGTGGGTAAGTGAAGTCATGCAAAATCGTTTTGATAGAAAAGCGGTATTTTAACAGCTTATTGCGGCAATGCTATATCTGTACTTTGTTGAGTTTTAGTAAAGCAATATAGTTTTGCACTTGCTTGGTCTAAGTTTAGCGATAGATCAGCAATTTGATTATCTTTTACAATGTCAGTCCAGGTGATCACGGCTGCAAAATTACCATTATGTAATGCCGAGTTTAGTACATACTCTAAGTTTACAAGATGTTTTTGGCGTATTACGAGTAGTTTACTAGTATCAATAGAACATGAATCAAGCAATGCCTTGCTAGGTACATGATCGGGTGCAATGAGTAGTGTCCATGCATTTTGGTTATTGTAATGGTGTAATACTTTAAGTAATTCAAAGGTTGCTGAGATCTCATCTTCAATTTGAATTAAGTTAACAGATGAACTTTGATTATCTTGTTGGTAGCTTTTAACAGTTCTTATAGTAATTGGCTGTAACATAATGTTCACTCACTGGTTGTTTATACAGTATATGTATACAGTAGTTTATACAGTTGTTTGACGCAAGTGTTTTTTGCTAATTTTTTATACGATTTTTAATGTTAATGTACTTTCTCAAGTCGTTTTGGAATTGTTTCTCACAGATCTGGAATAGAAAGTCAGGTGTGGCAAGGGCTACAGAGGTGGTAATTGCGTTCCCTGTTGGGGTTTTTCTCATTGGGGTTGGAATTCGTATGTTGAACTACAAACAGGCTGAAACATGAAATAGTTAAACCAGAAGCGATAATGTATCTTTTTTTGTATTTAATACAGCATATATAGTGATCGACATTTATGCAGGATATTGCGTATGTAGTACTCAGAATTTTAAAATTCGTAAGGCAAGTTTGAGTGAGAAACAGACGATCGGGTAAACTCATTTTTGGACAGAAGTGAGTTAAACCGGAAAGGCAAGCTTTCAGCACCTTGATGAAGTTCGGCTAAGAGCGATTGGTCATTGAGATTGACTAAATATAATTGCTTATTGAGTAGAATTTAAGTGTAATGGATACATAGTTAACGCTGAGCAATGCAGGGAAAGCTTAAACTATAATAGGTAAGCCGATTTAGCTAGAACCTTTAAAAAGCAAACTCCCATAGTATAAACAACACCAACTCTGACACACCGAGCAGCTAGCGCCTCAGTTCAACAAGCGATTATGCAACATAAACTGCCTGTCGCATAAATACTAAATGATGGATAACATTGTTCAAATATTTATATCTTGGTTTCCCTTGCTGCTTGTTTTATTCATTATGTGGGTGATACCAATCATACTCATTGCTAGGTCACAAAAAAGTGGGAAGTCAAGAGAAGTTAGCATGGATAGTCGCCTGTTTGTTTATTAGCTGGTTTTGTTTACTCTTATTTATGCTAATCGCACCACTGAAGCTTGATGACAAATAGAGGCACCTAAAAAGCGTTTCGTGTTCATCAATATACCCTAGTCAAAAATAGTAATTTGGTGCTGTTAGCGCATTAAATTAGGTTTTGATTTATAGCTTTTATAACGGCTTGAGTGCGGTCTTTTACGTCTAATTTAGCAAGAATTTGTGACACATGATTGCGGATAGTCCCCTCAGAATTATCTAACTTTTTGGCAATCACTTTGTTCGACATGCCTAAAGACATACACTGTAATACGGTTTGTTCTTTGTCCGTTAAGCAGAGCTGAGGGCTTAGTTGCTTTTTGAGTAAAAAATCAGTTACCGCACTTTGTAAGACTCGCTCACCCGCGACGACCTGCTTGATAGCGCTAATGAGTTCTTCAAGCTCAATATTTTTAAGCACATACCCACGAGCACCTAGGTTAAGGGCTTTGACTAATACATCACAATCTTCAAATGTGGTAATGATCAGCACGGGGGTTTTATCACCCTTTTCACGCATTTTTAGCAGTACGCCGAGCCCATCTAAATTCGGCATTCTCATATCGAGTAAAACAATATCAACGCTATGCTCTGCTAATAGGGCAAGCGCTTGCAAGCCATCTTCAGCTTGGGCTTCAATATTAATGGCGCTATCGAGGTTAAGTAAATTAGCGATGCCTAAGCGAACTAAGGTCTGATCTTCAACAAGTAGGCACTTTATCATGGCTATTTTCTTCTAAATTTAGTGGTAATGTCATGGTGTTGATCAGAGTTTCTTGCTCAAGATGTTGTGAAAATTCACCGCCAAACTGTGTCATTCGCTCATTTAACCCTGCTAACCCATTGCCTTGTTTTGGTAAGTTGGTTTCTGGTTGATTGTGATACGCTTTTGCAATCAACAGAGGGTGTTGGTCAACGTGAGATATACCTACATGCAAAGTAAAGTGGTTTGCTTTGGTATGTTTAAGTGTGTTGCTGATCATCTCTTGGCTAAACCGTAATACACACAGGGCATAGTCTTGAGGGAGTTGCTCAGTCTCCTTACTTAGCTGGAGATCGCAGCGTAAATTAGGTGTCAGTTCGCAAATGGCTTCGAGTACTTGTTTGAGTATTGTTTTGTCATTGCGCTGAGCTGAAACGATTTCGCGCACCTCTGCCAGCACTTCTTGGCTAAGTTGGTGGCAAAGAGACAGGGTTTCAACGGTTGCTTCGTTTGCTGCTCTTTTAGCAAAATCTAAATTAATGCTGAGCGCGGTGAGCTTATGGCCGAGTGAGTCATGGAGCTCGCGTGATATATTTTGTCGCTCTTGCGCTGCATGCATGGCGCCCATCATGTGTTGAGTGGCTTTTAACTCTTTGTAGTTTTGTCGGGATTGGTAATGTGTATTTAAACTTTCGACAATCCGGCGACTGATAAACCAATTCATCAAACAAAAGAAAAACCAAATAGTAAAGGTGATCCAAGGTATGCCATTTTCCCAGCGCGAATAATGCGTTAGACCATAAACTAGCATGGCGGCTACAACACAAGCCAGTATTTTAGGCAGTGAAAAGTGAGGGCTAAAAACAGCGGTAAACATAACCAAGTGAATAAAAACTAAGGACGTTGAGCTAAGTTGCATCATTACTAATATGAGCAGAAAATAACTTACCGCCACACCATAAACATATTTGTTGGGCTGTTTTAATACATAGAGCAAAATAGCTAATATAGAGCTACTCACCAAAATTTGTAAATACAGTGCTAGTTCAGAGTTTGCATAATATGCACACGCTGATGTAACACCCAGCCAAGAGGCCAATGTTGAGAAACGCCAATCGGTTGTATGTCGTATGTTTGATTCCATTACTACAGCCATGTTTTTTAGCAATTATTACAGAACTAGCATTGTAAAAACAGTGACATCTGTCATAGCGTTGGCTATGAGTTTTGTGACTAGTCCCACGCTAACTCATTAATTTATGCTTTTATTAACGCAGGATAATAGTTGGGCATATTAATGAATAAAGAAAGTCGATTACACTACATTGATAATTTACGAAGCCTCGCACTATTGCTCGGCATTGTGTTTCATGCTGCACTGGCTTACAGCCCATTTTTTAGCAATATTTGGTTTACGGCTGATCCAAGCACACATCGTCTATTTGACTACATCACGCATTCTCTGCACTTATTTCGTATGCCATTGTTTTTTATTATTGCAGGGTTTTGCAGTGCATTGTTAATTGCTAAATCGAGTAGCCGGCATTTTTTACGCCATCGCAGTAAACATATTTTATTGCCTTTTATTGTTTTTTTACCTTTAGGTTTTGCGGTTTATTTTCATGCCTTGAGTTTTGGGGCCAGTATAGCTAAACCAATACCACCGATATTTGCTGTGTTTCAAGTCATTAAAGAGCCTGTCATTAGCACCATGCACTTATGGTTTTTGTGGAATTTATTTCAGTTTTGCTTGATACATTGGCTGCTAAAAAAGAGTAACTTGTTAGGAGGTAAGCTTGATGGGCTTGGTTATAATCCATTATTTTTGTGGGGGGCGCTTCCTACTTTATTAGCGCTGTCACTCATGGGGCAATCTATTCCATTTCCTGCGCCCGATAAACTCACGCCTCAGCTGTGGTCGTATGGGTTTTACGGCAGTTTTTATTGGTTAGGGGTGGGGATCTATAAGAAGCAGCATAAACTTTCCTCATATCACAAGTATTTATGGCCTATTAGCGTTGGTGCGGCTTTATCTCTTATTGCTTATTTTGCTTTGTTACCAGTAGCGCCTACTCTCGATGAAGTAATTAACGCTGCAAGCACAGGGCATTTTGCAGTAAAGCAACAACACGCGCTGCATGTTGTTCTGCAAGTTACGAGCATCATTTTGTTAACAGCTATGGCGTTTTTACTTGGGCATCGTTTTTTAAATTATGAAAGTAAGTTTAGTCTTAGCGTCTCAAATTCTTCATACTGGATTTACTTAATCCATGTTCCTGTGTTGATTTATATACAGATGCCATTAATTAATACTAATTTGCCAGTTTTAGTAAAGTTTATAGTTAGCGTGGTTGTTACATTACTTATAGGTCAAATAAGTTATTTATTAATAGTAAAAAATACGTGGTTGGGCGCACTACTCAATGGTAGGCGAACCAATAAAAAGGTAATACAGCGAGCTTAAATATCGTCACTTGGTAATGACCTAAAAGCAGCAAAACTGACACATTAATAGCTATATAAAGGAATACGATTATGCAAGCAGTAGTAATCAAATCAATAACGGCCACCATTCAAAGAGGGGCTATCAAAGCTGACGGTAAGTTTACGTTAACCGATAGCGATGTAACCTTTACTCCATTTAATACGAAATTTGGGCTAGGGCCCTACACCTTTTCACGACGTGAAATTGTGAAGGTGAGTAAATGCACAGGTAAAGTTGCGGGTATTTTCCCTTTTACACACGATGCGATTGAGATCGTATTAAGTGATGACAATAAATATCAATTTATTGTGTCAAACGCAGGTGAGTGGATTAAATTACTTACTCAATAGTGCGAAGCGCAATGGCAGGTAATTCATCAAAATAGTTATTGTTTTAATGTACCTAATAATGCGCATATAAAAATATGACGCTATTTTAATTTGGTATTCAGTAAAAACATGAATTTGATAAACACGTTATTGCTTAAGCTCGGTTTGGGTAAAAAAAGCTCATCCGCTCATCGTGTTAGGGAAGAAGCTATCAAATAACAATAATGTGCTAGTTAAGTTGCTCGAGAAGAGTTTGGAAAGAGCGTTATGTTATTTCGTCTATTGGTCGATGTATCTGCAGGAGTAAGGTTGATTGGAAAAAATCAATCGTAGGTGTAAAGATCATAAACAAAAATTGGTTAATGATTCAGCAATATCAACAACGTTGTTCGGTCAGCAGTGTAAAAGGTAAGGTTTACCACTCGAAGTACTTTTTGCTGGTATTGATTTTAAAAATGACCGGAAAAACTCTTGTTTATATACGGACTGGTAAGATGGAGCTTTACGTTGCCCTCTGACACAATTACTGAAATAACAGCTGTTGTAATTTTAATTTTCCTCATTCCAGCTTTCAATGATAAATTTGACAGGTTCCAGCTGCGCATGAGAAATTTTCAAAGTTTCTATGAGAAATTCACCTATCACAACCTCGCTATAGATAATGCCTCATTCCAAGCTTAAATGAGAAAGAACATTATTGTACTTTCTCAAGTCATTCTGGAATTACTGTTCACAGATTTTAAATAGGGAGTCTTCGTAGCAAGGGCTGTAGAGGAGGGTGGTCATACCTAGTTTAGATCTTTCTCATAAAGGTTGGGTTTGAACGTAGCACGACAACAGGCTGAAATGCTGAATCAGCAAACGAGCAGTGTATATGGTGCTGGTGTGAGTACTGTGTAATTAACAACAGGCTTAGTAACTGCTAAGTAATAGATAAACTTCATATTCCTTTATTAGCTTTGCCTTAGCGCTCAGCAGACCCAATATGGTTAAGCTGTATGGTAAAAAGTAATACGCGTGTACCATTTGTATTACTTCGTTACAGTGGCTTAACCCTTGGGAACTGTCGCTTTGAGCTGGTATGAGTGACGTTACTCACTAAATGTCTTTAATAGCCAATCCCTTAAATACATAATTAATAAGCAAATCTTTATTTTTAAAGTTTATTAGGGGTTGCCAAGTAACAGTGCCAAAAAGAGGTATTTGCGCCACCCCTTTTTTTTGTCCGATAGGGATCAGCCCCATTTCCGGCATAGGTTTATGTGCCTTCGTTTTTTTACCTTGCTGTTTAGCAATTAGGTTTGCGGCTAGCTCTTTTGCTTGAGGCATTGCGGCTGCGGCCAGTTTTAAGTCTTTTAAATTAGCTACATCGCCTATTGCCCATAACGAGCTGGTGCCTGTAACTTGAAAATCGCTATTGACCTTAATAAGACCGTGCTCGCTTAGGCATTTGTTAAGCTGGGCTTGCATAAACTGTGAGTTGGCTTTGACCCCAACGGCGATATAGGTAATGTCTGCGTTAAGTTGGTGACCTGTGTGTTTATCGATATACGTGTCGTTTTGATGTTGGTAATAGTGGTTTGTTTGTATGTTTACACCCAGTGCTTGCAATTGTTTGGTGGCTTTTTGTTGGGTTTTTTTGCTGTAGCTGGCCAGCACACTGTCCGATGAATCAGCTAACGTTACATTTATATTAGGGTAGCTATATGCAATATCGCCCGCCAACTCAACACCTACAGCACCTGCGCCAATAATAAGAACCGATTTTGCTTTCGCTAATTCAAGCGAAGCATTTTTTAGCTCTTGATTTCGCTCCTCTAAAGTCAATGCATGGTTAGATTTAGCGATCGAAAAAGATGGATAACTTGATCCTGTAGCTATAATAGCTTGTTGAAACGATATAGAGTGACCATTTTCGAGTTGTGCAGTGTTTTCGGTTAATTCAGTAACAGTGGCTTGAATAAACTCACCCGAAATAAAATCTTGATAGCGTATTCTGGGTGTGTCTTTAACCTTATCGTAGTCTGCAATATTACGCAGTGTTGCCATAGTGACTTCAAAGTAATCTTTTCGGTCGATTAACGTCGTTGCAATGTTCGACTTTGCTAGCTCTTGCGCCAAAGTGGCGCCGGCGAAGCCCCCGCCAATAATTAGCGTGTGCGTTGTTGTATTCATTTGTAGGCTCATTCTAAAAGTTGGGTTAATTTTTATGTTATAAGGCTATTGTAGAGTGTACAAAAAATGCGACAATGAGCGATAATTGTATCTAGGTGTGCGTATATTATACATTGAGGCGATATGAAACATTGGAGTGAAATAAGAACCACTTATTTTGTTGCTCAAACAGGCAGTATTAGTGGGGCGGCAAGAGCTTTGGGTGTGCACCGGGCGACCATTCTTCGACATTTAGACGTGATTGAACATGAGTTAGGCGCAAAGGTGTTTTTGCGAGACGGCAAAGGTTACCAGTTAACAGAATTGGGCGAAGATTTACTGCGCGTTGCAAAATTAACCGATGAACAATTTAACGACTTTGCACGCCGCGCTAAAAGCCAGCAAGGCGAGCTAGAAGGGGAGTTTATTTTAACATCGCTAGATGCTTTAGCCCATTTGTTAATGCCCGCCGTACAGTTGTTTAGTCAAAAACACCCGAAAATACGCATTCGTTGGCTTACCAGTGCTGAATTGATGAAATTGGAGTATGGTCAAGCGCATGTGGCAATCCGCACGGGAGCTAAGCCACAAGACGACAATTATGTGGTGCTGCCTTTTAGTACGCTCAGTGTTGGCCTTTACGCCAGTGAGCGCTATTTACAACAGCATGGTATACCTAATCACGAAGCTGACTTAACAAAACACCAATTTGTATTAGCCGACGAAGCCCCACAGCGTTTAGCTATTGTAAAATGGTTTAATGAGGTTGTGCCACCAGCGCAAATTGTATGTACCAGTAATAACCAAAATTTACTGCAACACGCCATTGTAAATGGAGTTGGTATTGGCTTTATGCAGTGCCAGTTTTCACAACTGCACGGTAATGTAAGTCGTGTTTTACCTCATATTCAATGGGACTTTGAAAATTGGGTTGTGACTCATGGTGATTTACATCGCTCTGAAAAAATTCAGGCATTTTTAACTATTTTAAAAAGTGATGAGTATCACAACGCAATTGCTGCACTTAAATAAATCGTTTCCTGGTACAGCACAGTGGTATGGTTACTTTAGTTTTTTAAGTGGAAACTTAGCAGCGCTAAAATTAGCGTTAATTGTTATAGCTCGCGTTATGGAGCCTTAGGAATTAAATGTTTAAATTGCTGTTGGTGAATTTGTTCATACAGTGTAGCAGCATAGCACTTTGCATCTTGAAAACGCTTAGTTGATATGTGCTTTCTTAAATCTGTTAAAGCACTTGTCGCAGGATCATAACCTTGGCTACTGGCAAGACTTAACCATACCGCACCATGAAATACACTTTGTGGTACGCCTTGACCTTTTATAAAAAATAACCCCATGTAAAATTGTGCGCGATGATTACCCGCCATTGCGGCGAGTCTCATCCATTTTGACGCAAGGGGAGGTTGTTCATTTTTTAAATAATACAGTGCTTTATTCACTGTGTTGTCTGGTGTATCAGCTTTAGTATCACTGTGTGAATTGCTGTTTGGTTGCGTGATAAACGATAAAACATTATCTAGCTGTTGTTCTAAATCTAAGCCAATGGGCGAGGTATCTGTCATAGTGCCGCGTATTTATTGTTGTCTATTACCGTGTAAGTTTAGTTCAATACAAGGTAAATTGTCCTGCTATTGTTGAAATATATGATAAAATTACACAATTATTGTTATCTAAAATGAAATCCATTTATGCTTGATGCGTTATTTAAAATTAGCGAGCACAATTCAACAGTGCGCCGTGAATGTATTGCTGGCCTTACGACCTTTATTACCATGGTTTATATTGTTTTTGTAAACCCTGCTATGTTAGCTGAAGCTGGCATGGATCAGGGGGCTGCGTTTGTTGCAACCTGTATTGCTGCAGCGATTGGTTGTTTTATTATGGGCCTGTGGGCTAATTATCCGCTAGCGCTGGCTCCTGGTATGGGGCTAAATGCGTTTTTTACCTATGGCGTGGTATTAGGAATGGGTTATACCTGGCAGGCGGCATTAGGTGCGGTGTTTATGTCGGGTTGTATCTTTTTATTTTTAAGTTTGTTTAAAGTCAGAGAGTGGATCATTAATGCAATACCTTTGGTTTTAAAGCAAGCAATAGCTACGGGTATTGGCGCATTTTTAGCGTTAATTGCACTAAAGAATGCTGGGATCATTGTGGCAAGTCCTGCAACCTTAGTTCAACTTGGGGATATTACAGCAGCAGGGCCATTATTGGCTATTTTTAGCTTCTTTGTCATTGCTGCGCTGCTGTATCGTGATTTTAAAAGTGGCGTGTTAATCAGTATTTTAGCGGTGACTTTAATAGCGCTTAGCTTAGGCTTGGTTGAGTACCAAGGTGTGGTATCAATGCCACCTTCAATTGCACCTACTTTTATGCAACTTGATTTTGCTGCTGCGTTTGAACTGTCAATGTTGAGTGTTATTTTTGCATTTTTGTTTGTTGATTTGTTTGATACCTCTGGCACCTTAGTGGCTGTCACTCAAAAGGCTGGTTTAGCAGATGAAAAGGGTAATATGCCACGTTTAGGCCGTGCCCTTAGTGCTGATAGCACCGCGACTATTGCGGGTTCTATGTTGGGTACTTCTACAACAACGTCATACATTGAATCAGTTGCTGGGGTCTCGGTGGGTGGTCGTACTGGTTTAACTGCGGTTGTGGTTGGTGTGTGCTTTTTACTGATGATGTTTTTTGCACCACTGGCGCAAATGGTACCAGCTTACGCTACTGCAGGTGCTATTTTATATGTGGCGGTATTAATGTTGCAGAATCTTAAGTTTGTAAATTGGGATGATATGACAGATGCTATTCCGGTCAGTGTAGTATTGCTTATGACGCCATTAACTTTCTCTATTGCGCACGGGATTGCACTTGGCTTTATTTCGTATACAGCGGTGAAAGTATTATGCGGTAAGCGTGAAGAAGTAAGTGTCAGTGTCTGGGTTTTAACGGCTATGTTTATCGTTAAATTTGCGTTTTTATCGTAACTTAGTTTTTTATTATTAATGCAAAGAAAAAGTGGCTTACCACTTTTTCTTTGGTGCAAATAACACATCTAAATCGTCTTGTTCTTGTTCGGCTTTTTTCTTTCTAGCCGTTGCATTTGATGCTTTTAATTCTGTACTAATGGCTTCTAAGTAGCCTTCTAATTCTTGACGTTTACTGGTGATATAGTCATCGCTATAGGCGACTGCAGATACCGTTGCATAAGCTTTTTCGAAGTATTGACGCGCAGATCCAACCATGTTGGCAGAGCGAGCAGAGATACCTCGTTTAATTTGACTTTCTATGTTAATTCTTAATTGCAGTTTTTCTAAACGCTTATCTTCAGCAACAAAAACTTGGCTATCAACCTTACCTTTACCATGCTCAGAGCGAAGTACTGCACGTAACTTTTTTATTCCTTGGATCAATGTTATTAATTGCTTGTCGTTGTCAGGTAGGACTAGAGTTTCTGAATTTGTTGCATCGAGTTGGTTGCCTAAACGCTCTTTTGCTTCATTTAAGCGGCTTTTTAACTCTTTTGAATTGGGAGAAAGTTGCACCATAGTTACTAAAGCATCATGAATACGGCGCTGAACAATACGTAAAATATGCTCAGACATTGGGATATTAGCGCTGTTTAGGAGCACGTCTTCTGATTCTTCAATGATCTTTTTTTGTTTCGTTAAATCTTTGCGACGTTCGGTTTCTTGTTTCTCTTTATGTTGTTGGACCGCACTGACCCACAGGGCAATAACAATGAGTGCAACAATCAACATAATTATAATAGAAACGATCATGGTTTAAATCTCAGGTTTCACAAGCTAATAATTTTTTATCTTACATTAAATATACGCTAACTGGATAGTTTTGCGCGTTTTATGTAAGAAAAGAATTTACTTTATCAGTATTTATTATTACATATATTATGATTTTTCTATTACGTCAAAAAGATGGCTACCTCAATCCGAGGGTTTATGCTAGCCTAAGGACATAACCTTATAAAGCTGAACCTAAAGAGCCTTTTTCTATTATTAATTAGAAAACACTTGGCTTGACGCGATGTAGCATTTATAAATAAGCAGTATAACTACACTAAAAATTGCAGCCATGAAATTACAACAACTCAGATACATTGTCGAAGTCCAAAATCATAAACTAAATGTTTCAGCAACAGCTGAAAGTTTATTTACCTCACAACCAGGTATTTCTAAACAGGTTCGTATGTTAGAAGATGAGTTGGGTGTGCAAATTTTTGGCAGAAGTGGTAAACATTTAACTCACGTTACAAGTGCTGGCACTGAAATTATTAATATTTCTCGCGAAATTCTTTCTAAGGTAGAAGGGATCAAAGCGGTTGCCAATGAGCATACATTACCAGATCAAGGTAAATTAAATATTGCCACTACGCATACACAAGCGCGATATGCGTTGCCGAGCGTGATCCAAGGCTTTATGAAAAAGTATCCGGCAGTATCGTTACATATGCATCAAGGTACGCCACAACAAATTTCCGATGCGGCGGCTCGCGGAGATGCCGACTTTGCCATTGCCACAGAAGCTCTACATTTGTATTCTGATTTGGTGATGTTGCCATGTTATCACTGGAACCGCAGTATTGTGGTGGCTAAAGATCATCCACTTGCCAAAAAAGCGGAATCACTCACTGTTGCAGATATTGCACAGTATCCATTAATTACTTATGTATTTGGTTTTACAGGCCGTTCTGAACTTGATAAGGCATTTAATGCGCAAGGTCTTGAACCGCATATCGTGTTTACTGCAACCGATGCTGATGTTATTAAAACCTATGTACGCTTAGGGTTAGGTGTGGGTGTAGTCGCTTCTATGGCGATAGATCAAATATCAGATACCGATTTAGTCTGTATTGACGCAAGTCATTTATTTGAGGCGAGTACAACTAAGATAGGCTTTAGAAAAGGTAGTTTCTTACGTACTTATATGTATGACTTTATTGAACGTTTTGCACCGCACTTAACTAAGGAACGAGTTGAAAGAGCGAGTTTATTACGTAATCAAGAAGATGTAGACAAGTTATTTGCAGATATTGAATTGCCAGTTAAATAAAGGCGACTTACTAAATCAAAAAAGCCGCAGTTTGCGGCTTTTTTGATCCTACTAAACATTAGCACTCAATAATGTTCACAGCTAAACCGCCACGAGCAGTTTCTTTGTACTTGGTTTTCATATCATTACCAGTATCGAGCATGGTTTTTATCACTTTATCGAGTGATACTTTTTGCTCGCCACTGCCACGAATAGCTAAACGAGAGGCATTAATCGCTTTAATTGCCCCCATGGCATTTCGTTCAATACACGGTACTTGTACTAAACCTCCTACTGGGTCGCAGGTTAAGCCGAGGTTATGCTCCATACCGATTTCAGCGGCATTTTCAACGTGTACTACGTTACCACCGACAATTTCAGTAAGTGCACCAGCGGCCATAGAGCAAGCAACGCCGACTTCGCCTTGGCAGCCTACTTCAGCGCCTGAAATTGAGGCATTCTTTTTATATAAAATACCAATTGCAGCGGCTGTTAGTAAGTAGCGGGTAGCAATATCACGGTCCACTTCTTTTATAAACGTATGATAGTACATCAGTACCGCAGGTAAAATTCCTGCTGCGCCATTGGTTGGGGCTGTTACGACGCGGCCACCTGCGGCATTTTCTTCGTTAACCGCAAGGGCAAATAAGTCTACCCAGTCCATCGCTCGAAGTGGATCGTTACTGACTTCAATATTGAGCTTTAAGTATAAGCTTGGTGCACGGCGTTTTACTTTTAAACCACCAGGTAAAATCCCTTCAGTGCGCATTCCGCGTTCAATACAGGCTTTCATTACTTGCCAAATATTGAAAAGTTCATCTTTGATTTCATCTTCAGTGCGCAAGGTTTTTTCATTTTTCATCATCAAGCTTGATACGCTATACCCTGACTCTTTACACATTTCGAGTAATTCTTTGGCACTGCCAAAAGGATAAGGGGCTGGGTTTTCTTCGCGAATATCTAACGCTGCTTGTTTTTCATTTTCAAACTCTTCATCGGTGACAATAAAGCCACCACCAATTGAGTAATACACTTTACTGTGGAGCTTTTCGTCGCCTTTGTATGCGATGATCTCCATAGCATTAGAGTGCTTAGGCAAGGTTTTGCGGCGATGAAATACAATTGCTCCTTGCTTTGGAAATTTGGCTTTATGGACTTGATTTAAGTAAATAACTTGCTCATTTTCGATTTTGGCAAGTATGTCATCGACTAAATCTGCATCAATTGTTTCTGGATCATAACCGGCAAGGCCCAAAATAACGGCTTTACCTGAGCCGTGGCCAATGCCTGTTTGACCCAAAGAGCCATATAATTCGACTTTGATACTGGTGACATCGGTTAATAGCTTTTGTTGTTGTAGTTCGTTAACAAATAAACGTGATGCACGCATAGGCCCTACGGTGTGTGAAGACGATGGGCCGATGCCAATACTAAACATATCAAATGCACTGATCATAATAACTTTACTCTACTTTTTACTCAGCACGATTGCTGCCTTTGAACGGTGGCACATAATAACGTGTAATTCTAGCCTTGTAACCTTTTGTAAGACAGATTTAAACTGGTATGGCGAGCTGTTTTGTAAAGTTTTTTATAATGCTGGCCGTTGCTCCCCACAGTAGCCCGTAAGGAGTTGAAAATCCTTGTAAAGTAACTATTTCTCCGTGTCGCTCAAACGGTAATGGTTGCCAATTGTTTACATCAATGAGCTTACTGATAGGGATTAAAAAACTTGCTGATACCTCATTCTGATCAGCTTGCCAGTGAGTGTTTGGCGCAAGTAAGCCAACATAGGGAGTGATAGTAAAGCCTGTCAAAGTGGAATAGTTCGCAAGTTTACCGCTAATTGAGACTTGTTGAGGAGAAATATTCAGTTCTTCTTTAAGTTCTCGTAAAGCGGTATCACGCAGTGTTTTATCGTTTCGCTCATGCTTGCCTCCAGGTAAGCAGATTTCCCCAGGGTGGTGTTTTAAGTGAATAGGCCGTTTACACAATAATATGTGGGCTTGATGGTCAATATCAATTAGCGGCAATATAACGGCGCTCGCACGTTTCGATGCGCTCAATTTACTACTTCTTAGCTCGGTTTTTTCAATCGGTGCACTTAACTGAAACCGCGCTAAAAGTTGTTGAGTATTCACAGTATTACTTCAATAAGGGGAGAATTTTATTTACTTTATCGTAAGTTTCTTGGTATTCCAACTCCACTTGAGAATCTGCGACAATCCCACCGCCAGCCCAACAATAAATATGTTGGTTATGACACACTAAGGTGCGAATGGTAATACTGGTATCCATATTGCCACAGGCGCTCAAATAACCGATGGAACCACAATATACGCTACGGCGATGTGGCTCTAATTCTTCAATAATTTCCATCGCGCGTATTTTCGGTGCACCGGTGATTGAGCCACCTGGGAAAGCGGCTTTGAGCTGATCAACCGCAGTTTTGTCATCGGCCAATTGTGCTGTAATCGTACTCACTAAATGATGTACTGCCGGAAAGCTTTCAATGGCAAATAACGAAGGTACTTGTACGCTACCTGGTTTTGCGACTTTACCTAAGTCGTTACGCAGTAAGTCAACAATCATCACATTTTCGGCGCGATCTTTTGCTGAATTTTGTAGCCGAATGGCTTGTGCTGCATCAGCTTCTTTATCAGTACAGCGCGGTAGAGTACCTTTAATGGGCTTAGTTTCTATGTGCCCTTGGCTAATCGCGATAAAGCGCTCTGGCGAAATAGACACAATAGCCCCATCAGGGTGATTTATAAAACTGGAAAAAGGCGCTTTATTGGCGTCACGCAAAGTGCAGTAAGCTTGCCACGGCGAACCTTGATATTGTGCCGTAAAACGTTGTGCTAAGTTAATTTGGTAGCAGTCGCCACTTGTTAAGTATGCTTGGATTTTGGCAAATCTATCACTGTATTGAGCAAGACTCATATTTGATGACCAGTCATGGGTTATTGCAAACTCAGAGTAAGCCGGTGTTTTGGTTTTTAGCGGCTCAAGGTACAGGGCTTGTCTATCTATACTTGGTTGCGCGACGTAAAACCAATGCCCGCATTGCTTGTCGTAAATCAACGCATCTGGATATAAGCCAATCGCCATTTGTGGCATAGCAATATCATCGATGGCTTGCTCTGGTAGGTGCTCAATCACGCGACCTAAATCATAGCCAAAATAACCTAGCCAGCCACCCGTAAACGGCAGTTCTTGTCGTGGTTTACTGTGTTCAAGCTTAGCAAGCTCATCTTGTATAACTGCAAAACAATCTTTTGGGCTGGGTTTTCCATCAATATATGTTTGATTATTTTTTACTTCTAAGCGCATGCTCGGTGCGATAGCAATAACATCGTAACGGCTATTTACATGTTCGCTATTAGCGGAATCGAGTAACACGGCAAAGGGGAGATCAGCAAAATAAGCGAAAACCTCTACACAGTTGAGCGAAATGTCTAATTGAATACAGGTATTTTGTTGCTCTATCATCTATTTTTTACCCTGAAAAACTGGCTCGAAACGGGCTGGGAGGGTATCATAAGTTAAATTTTTTGGCAGCGTTTAGTTGCCTATTGCGTTACAAACCACCGTCACCGGTTTGATTTATGTTACGTGTATTAATACGTAAAGGTAACTTAAGGAACTGAAATGAGCACGATCCGTCAGCAAGATTTTATTGATAGCATTGAAGATGCTTTGCAATATATTTCGTTTTATCACCCACTTGATTTTGTTCAAGCACTCGAAAAAGCCTATAACAAAGAGCAAAGTAAAGCGGCAAAAGATGCCATTGCGCAAATTTTAATTAACTCGCGTATGTCGGCTGAAGGGAAGCGCCCACTTTGTCAAGACACTGGTATTATTACCTGCTTTGTGAAAGTAGGTATGGATGTAAAATGGGATAAAACAGATTTAACCGTACAACAAATGGTTGATGAAGGAACACGTCGCGCATATTTAAACCCAGACAACCCTTTACGCGCATCCATTGTTGCCGATCCTGCTGGTACGCGTAAAAATACTAAAGATAACACACCATCAGTCGTCCACATTGATTTAGTGGCAGGCGGCGAAGTTGAAGTAATGGTTGCTGCTAAAGGCGGTGGCTCAGAAAATAAAACGAAAATGGTGATGTTAAACCCATCTGATGACGTAGCTGCATGGGTTGAGAAAACCTTACCGACGATGGGGGCTGGTTGGTGTCCGCCGGGCATGTTGGGTATAGGTATTGGTGGCACAGCTGAAAAAGCAGCGGTACTTGCGAAAGAATCACTAATGGATCCTGTTGATATTCATGAGCTAATAGAGCGCGGCGCAGAAACAACCGAAGAGAAAATGCGTTTAGACATTTTCGAACGCGCAAACAAATTAGGTATTGGCGCGCAGGGTTTAGGTGGTTTAACAACGGTTGTTGATGTAAAAATCAAAACTGCACCCACGCACGCAGCATCAAAACCTGTGGTTATGATCCCAAACTGTGCGGCGACTCGTCATGTTCACTTTACTCTTGATGGTTCAGGCCCTGCAAACTTAAAAGCGCCAAAACTTGAAGATTGGCCAGAAGTGACGTTTGAAGTTGGTGAAGGTACACGTCGCGTTGATTTAAATACCTTAACCAAAGAAGATACTCGCGAATGGAAAATGGGCGAGACAGTATTATTGTCAGGCACTATTTTAACCGGTCGTGATGCGGCGCATAAACGTTTGCAAGATATGATTAACTCTGGTGAAGGTTTACCTGAGGGCGTTGATTTTGATAATAAATTTATCTACTACGTTGGACCTGTTGATGCGGTACGTGATGAAGCTGTAGGCCCTGCAGGCCCAACAACGGCAACCCGTATGGATAAATTTACCGATATGATGTTAGAAAAAACAGGCATTATTGGCATGATCGGTAAAGCAGAGCGAGGCCCTGCAACGGTTGAATCTATCAAAAACAATAAGTCAGTGTATTTGATGGCGGTAGGTGGTGCAGCATACTTAGTATCTAAAGCAATCAAAAAAGCGCGTGTAGTGGCGTTTGAAGACTTAGGTATGGAAGCTATTTATGAGTTTGAAGTAGAAGATATGCCAGTGACTGTTGCAGTTGATAGTGAAGGTGCTAACGCACACACTCAGGGACCTGCGATTTGGAAAGCAAAAATCGAAGAGTTAGACGGTAAATTAAAATAAATCATTAATATTATTATGCGGTATTTAGCAAATGTTAAATACCGCATATCAGATCTGACCACTGTCAATACCTCCAACAATCTCATAACTTCCTCTATTTAAACGTTTATATTTGCAATTTTGATTGTAATCTTTACTTTACATTAAGCATTCCTTTTACGTTCACGTAAGGCTGTATTTTTAATTTTTCTATTAATTTGCATTTAAATGGTTCTATTCTTTATTTTCGTGAATTAAATATGCATAAAGTCTATTGTAATTAATGTGTTTATGATGTTTAGTTATTTTGATTGGTTTTATCATCTCATATAGTGGTAAGGTGCAATTTGAAGTGATAAAGTCTCGGCAATTTCAGCGTGCATACCCTCTCACGGGTTACAAATTTCGGAGTAAGATAAAGTGGCTGTGTTTAATCAAGTTGACTTTGATAACCACGAACAAGTGGTTTTTTGTGCAGATAAAGAGTCAGGCCTTCGAGCAATTATTGCCGTACATAATACGAATCTAGGTCCTGCCGTTGGTGGTTGCAGAATGTGGGATTATGCAAGTGATGACGATGCGGTAGTTGATGCGCTGCGTTTATCAAAAGGCATGACTTATAAAAATGCAGTAGCACGCTTACCTTTTGGTGGTGGTAAGTCAGTGATCATTGGTAATGCGAAAGAGATTAAATCTGAGCAGCTATTTCGTGCCTTTGGCCGTCAGTTAGAGCGTTTAAATGGCAGCTACTACTCGGCAGAAGATGTAAACATCACGTGTGATGATGTTGCCATTATGAATAAAGAAACTAACTATGTACTGGGACTTGAAGGTAAAAGTGGTAACCCATCACCATTTACTGCTTATGGTACTTTTTTAGGTATTAAAGCTGCCTTACAGCACCAACGTGGTCATCAGGATCTAGCTGGAATTAAAGTTGCTGTACAAGGTCTAGGTGCCGTCGCTTACGGGTTATGTAAACACTTGCATGAAGCCGGTGCACAATTATTTGTAACCGATATTAATCAAACTGCGATTGATCGTGTAGTTAATGACTTTGCAGCAACCGCGGTAAGTATTGATGAAATATACGACCTTGATGTAGACGTATATGCACCATGCGCATTGGGTGCAACTATTAATGATGTAACTATTCCTCGTATTAAAGCGACGATCATCGCCGGCTGTGCAAATAACCAATTAGCTGAGTCCCGTCACGGTGAAATAATTCGTGAGAAAGGAATTTTGTATGCACCAGATTATGTGATCAACGCAGGTGGTATTATTAATGTTTATTATGAAACTGCACCAGAAGGTTATTCCGTTGCAGCGTCAAATAAACATGTAGAAGGTATTTACGATACTCTAACTGAAATTTTTGCACGCAGTGAAAAAGAGCAAAAATCGACACATTTAATTGCCGATGAATTGGCACAAGAAATCATTAAAAACGGTTTATAATAACTGTGCTAAAGGCGTGCAATAGCGCGCCTTTACTTTAGTGAATAAATCCCTCACGATACGTTTACCCTCAGCTATTTAGTTTTAAGTAATGATCCCAATTGATTTAACTACCTGGCCACGCGAACAACATTTTTCATTGTTTAAAGAGTTTACACAGCCTTATTTCAATGTATGTGTTCAGCTTGATGTAGGCGCACTTTATCAGTCCTGTAAAGTACAACAATGTTCATTTTTCCATGCTTATATTTATGCTGCGTTACAGGCGAGCAACACGTATCAGCCGATGCTGTTGCGTATAATAGATAACCAGCCTTGGCAGTTAGCTACGCAACGAGCCAGCGTTGTTGAACTTGCAGATGATAATACTTTTCGGTTTAGTTATTTATTGCAACAGTCAAGCTTTGCGGACTTTCAAGAGCATGCCAGTGCGGTAAGTTTAGCTGCAAAACAACAGCCGTTATTTTCAGAAGCTTTTTCATGCACTGAAGGACAGGCGGATTTGCTGCATATTTCAGTGTTACCTTGGTTAGATTTTATGAGCTTCTCACATGCTTTTAATCAAACCGATAATTTCGGTATTCCAAAATTAGTATTCGGTAAGTTTAATGCTAAGACTGGGAAAATGCCGCTTTCTATAGATGTACATCATGCACTAATGGATGGTTTACATGTGGCCAAGTTTGTTGAGCAACTGCAACTGTGCATTGATGAGCTTTGTGTTTAGTTTAGACGTAAACAGATTGTGTTATTTAGTTAATGAAAATAAAACTAAGACTATGTTAGTATAATAACCGAACAGTCAAATGTAATGATAATTAACTACTAATAAATCATTATTAATTTAATTTTGTGTTAATGCTCAGTTGTTAGCTCGCCATAATTACAAAGGCGTTTAGTATAATGATTCATTTCAGTCTTTGCTTTTTCTTTTTTGTTGCTTTTAGCTGTTTAGCTGCTGAGCAAACACGTTTGCCACTGAATGACTATTTTGCTGAAACATGGAATACCCGATCGGGGTTACCGCATAATAGTATCAATAGTGTTGCGCAAACCAATGATGGCTATGTATGGATTGCAACTTGGGAAGGCTTAGCCCGTTTTAATGGTCGCGAATTTAAGCTATTTACTCGCTCAGAAATACCAGATCTACCTGATTCTGGTTTACGCAGTTTAGCCCCGCAAGCAGATGGTAGTTTGTATATTTCAGGAGCGCGCGGTGGTGTAAGTCATTTAAAGAATAGACAATGGCTTGTGCAAAACAATGCGTCAGCCATGGTTAATTATGTTTTAAAGACCCGCAGTGGTGAAATGTGGTTAGCATTAGAAGGCGATGGTATTGCATATCGTGATTATGATAATGGGCCAGAGCATACGATTTTAGTTAATTTAAGTGCGTATAGGCTAGTAGAAGATAAGCGTGGTGTTATTTGGGCTGCAACGAGCGATGGTTTATATAAGATAGAGAATAAAATAGCTCAATTGGTGACCCCTAGTAGTGGCTTGCCTCATAGCTCTATTTATTCGGCATTATTAACTCAGCAAGGTCAACTAATCGTTGCTGGAGAAAAAGGTGCGTGGCGATTAGTGGGTGACATGTTTGAAAGTATTCACCCGAAATTAGATGGAGAGTCTATCTCTAGTTTATTACAAGATGATCATGATGATATTTGGTTTGGTACTATCAATAAAGGATTATTTAGGCTTAGTGAAATAGGCTTAGAGCAACTAGATGCCGACTCAGGGTTACCAGCAAATCGTATTTTATCGTTAATGCAAGACCGTGAAAAAAGCATATGGGTGGGTACTAACGGCGGCGTATATCGATTACGAGAAGCACCATTTTCGTCATGGACGAAAAAACGCGGACTAAATGGTGATTATGTTCGCAGCGTATTATCTCATTCAGATGGCAGTATGTGGGTGGGCAGTAGCTTAGGTTTAAATAGAGTCAATAATGATAGCGTTGTAGCCATCCCCCCAGCTTTTGAGCAAGGCCCTTTATCCATTCTTAGCTTAGCCGAAGATAACCAAGGGGGTGTATGGGTTGGCACTTATACCAGTGGTTTAATGCGTGTAGTTGATAAAAAAATCTACCCCGTCATTAATCGTGATAATGGTTTGCTCAGTAATGAAATTAGAGCACTTTTGTTTGATAACGAACAACGACTGTGGGTAGGCTCTGCTGCTGGACTAACACGTATTGACCCTGACGGTTCTGTTGTTCAGTATACAACAGAGCAAGGCTTACCCGGCGATTTTATTATGGCGCTTGCGCTTGATAGCCGTGGCAATATTTGGGTGGGCACAGGTGTTGGTGTGGCAATGTTTAATGGTGAGTTAGAAAAGTTTAAAGGACAGGCATTTCCTAAGCAATTTAATGCAGAATACGCATTTGGTTTTTATGCTCAGCAAAACTTTATGTGGATGACTACTGATAGAGGATTAATTCGCTTTAATATTATTACTGGTGAAATCGCCATACTCGGCCGCGAGCAAGGTTTACCCGTTGATAAATTGTTTCAGTTAGTTGTACAAGATGATTCGTTTTGGCTGTCGAGCAATCGCGGTATTATTCAAGTAAAGCAACAGCAAGTTAATGAGTTACTAAATGATCCTAGCAGTATAAAAGGTCAAAAACTACAGTATCAGCTTTACGATGAAGGCGATGGGATGCTGAGTGCTCAAGCAAACGGTGGTTCTAACCCTGCTGCGACACTTCATAATGATGGCAGTATCTGGTTTGCGACGTCCCAAGGAGCAAGCACAGTTGTACCTGAGCGTATAAAACAAGCCTCACAAATCTCTTTGCCTACCGTGATCGAAAGTTTGTACGTCGATGGTAAAAATACCCCTATATTATATGATGAAGAATTAGTATTACCGCCAGGTACTGCTCGATTGTCATTTCATTATGCTGGCTTGAGTTTTATTATGCCGCAACGGCTTAACTTTCAAACAAAACTAATAGGTTATAATAATGAATGGGTTAATCGTCAACGCTTAACAATAACAGAGTATACGAATTTAGCACCGGGTAAATATACTTTTATGGTACGAGCAGGCTACCCGAATGGGCAGTGGCAGGATAACTATAAAACCATAAACTTTGTTATTCAGTCATATTTTTGGCAGCAAACAGGCTTCAAGCTTGTGATGTTTTTTACGTTACTCTTACTTGCCTTTGGGTTATATCAATATCGCCTTTATCATTATAAAAAAATTGAAAAAGAACTGATAATTCGAGTCGAGCAACAAACTAGAGATCTTCAGCAGCAAACAGATGCCTTTGCGCATCAAGCAACCCATGATCAACTCACCGATTTACCAAATCGTCGTGCCTTTGATAGTTGGCTCGCTGAGAATTTTTCTGATTTTAAACAGCAAGCTTTACCTCTGGCTATTGCCATTATGGATATAGATCATTTCAAACGAATTAATGACGGGTGGTCACATATTATTGGCGATCGGGTTATTTGTGTCGTTGCGCATTTGTTAAGTCAATGTGTTAAAAGTGATGCCAGTGAAGTTGCTAGATGGGGAGGTGAGGAATTTACCTTATTATTCCCAAATAAAACAGCGCAGCAAGCCGCGGAATTATGTGACGAATTACGGTTGGAAATTGCAAACTATGATTTTTCAACGATTGCCAATGGGCTATCTGTAACCGTTAGTTTTGGTGTGGCTGATTCATTGACTGTGAATGATTATGACCGGTTACTTGCGCAAGCTGATCAGGCTTTATATAAAGCCAAAAATATTGGCAGGAACTGTGTGGAAATAAACAGTATATAAGTACTAGAACATGACTTTAAGCATGTTTTAATAATGAAATTTTATATTACTCCTTTAATGTAAATACTCGGTATAAAGTAATTGATGTTTAGATATTCCCTTAATACTTATTATCGTAAGGAGCTCTTTACTTTACATAAATTGCTGCAATAAAATACAATTAAAAACAGTACTGATTAATAAGTGAACAGCCTATATTGTGATTAGGTATTTAAAGCCTGCATTTTGGATTATGTGTTTTGCCGTCAGCAAATGCTCCTGTATACTTTGGATGAGCCCGTTACGGGTAAAAAAATAAATACATGGAGTTCAAATGTTAAAAAAATCCGCTATCGCACTTGCCATCTCATCAAGTTTCTTTCTTTCTGGTTGTCTAGACGTTAAAGAAAATAATGACGACATAGTAGCTGCAATTGAAAATAATAATGCTCAAGCTGAGCTTGAAAATGTAACATTAACAGGTTCAGTTACACACTTATTAACAGGCGAGTCTGTTAATAATGCTCAAGTATCAATTAAAATTGGTAATGATTGGAGCGAGCCTGTAGCTGTCTCAAATGGCTTATTTGAATTGAATGAGTTACCGCAATATTCAGACTATGTTCTTCTTGTTTCAAGTGTTGATGGCTCTTTTCAGGAGCGTGCTTTTTACGGTAAGACAAATTATGGTATTGCCCAATTAGGACGTTTAGAGGTTTCGAATGCTGAAACCGTAGAGTTTGAAGTATTACTGAATGGTGAAAATACCCCTGTGGCGGGACTTGAATTTAGCTACAGTATTTCTACTGCGTTTAATATGTATGATGAATTTTCAAATCGTAATGAACATTTCATTCGTTCTACGTACGACGAAAACACAGGCAGGTACTCAATCAGCAAAGTGAAAGGTTTCGAAAAAAGTCTGGCAATGGATCTTGATGTTGATAATGATTCAATTGATGATTTTATTTATCAACATGGTTTCGATAGTTATAACTACCTAACTATTGCAAGTTTAATGCAAGGTAACACGTTATATGTCTCTAAAACTATTGAAAATACAGAGTTTCAAGTTCGTATAGCTGTGATAGATGAGTTTGGCAATACATTTGATTCATTAGATTTAGTTTCATTAAAAAGCTTAACTAAAGAGACGCCTGCGACTTTCGATGCACAGGCAAAAGAATATGTTTTTGAATATCAAGGTAGTTCAAAAATGAAGTTGCTTTTACCAAGCTTTACTGATGCTAATGGTAATAGTTACGGCAGTAGTGAAATCAATTTATCACCTATAAATGATGGTGTTAACGTAGATGCGTCATTTGGTCATTTAGATGGTTTTTATGAGTTAGAAAATGGAGTTTTATCATTAGTTGTAAAGCCTTATAAATATACTGCCGGCTCGACGGTTAGTCTGGTGAGCTCAGTTACAGACACCGTAACTCAAGGTTTGTATTTACTAGTTGATTCACCAATCGAGTTAGTTGCAGATGAAACAACGCTCATTAAGAAAAACCATTTTACGGTGATTAAAGGTAACGATAAGGCAGATGACTTTGTTCCCCCAGGCGTTACTTATATTTCATTCGCTGATAAACTAGTCCAAACTTCAGCAACGAGTAAGTTTAACAGTACTTTTGTAACGGTATTACCACAAGAGATTCTTACAGCAGGAAATTATAGGTACGCATTAGAAAAGGTATTTGATAAATCGACAAATAAAATCGTTGATTTTGATTTCACTAAAGAGATGACAGTTGCTGACCAAGCTGTGTTTGATATTAATACATTAAAATTTGATAACAATAACGGTTTTACCGCAGGTAATCGTATTGTTGAAAAAAATACGGCTGGAGAAGCTGCATCGGGGTCTACTTCGCCAAATGGTTATATGTATTTTCCAGAATCGATTGATACTCTAAGTTATCTAAAATTAACTTTAACGGGTTATACTATTAATGGTACAGCAGTATCAGTGTATGAAGAGTATCCAATTATTGCAGAGTATACCCGTAACCTAGATCTTCACTATACTGCATCAGTTGCAGTTAATGAAAGCATTCAAGGTGTACAATATAATGTTGCTTTTTATACTAGCTTAACTGATGGTAAGTGGTATCGTCAAAACTTTAGCTATCCTCTGGGTAGATTAGAAGATAACCAAATCGGTAATAAAAATGATATTACTTTTGGGTATGAATACTCCGTAAAAGGAAGTTCAGAAGTAGTCAGGGGTCAAATTACCTTGCCTGTACTTTAAACCTTAGCTCGTTTTAAAGGGGTAGATGCTACTCTACCCTTTTTCAGCTATACCTCTCGTTAGCCAAAGTTCTTAATTAAAGTTATCTCTATCGCTGTTAGATCATTATAGGGATAGTGTTTAGCCCTTGAATTGTGCGCTTTTTGTGCATTTTGTTTTTAGTTGAGAAAACCTGCTACAGGCCACACCATATCAGGTACATAAAATATGTCAATGTAAACATAAAAACATTTTATTAACATTTATTTAACCTTAATGCTATACCTTTTGTTCCCAGTTAGGGATCTTTTTGATATTTATACAAGGAACAAAAGATGAAAAATAATATAATTACCCTCGCACTCGCAGGTGTCTTAGGTATCTCACCTGCGGTACTTGCAGAAGGTCATAAACACGATAATTTTTCCTTTACAGCCGAGTCTATTGAATCACTAAAATTAAATGCTTTACTGGCTGTTGATGATACTCAGTTTGTATTTAATAATGCTTTATTAAATGAAGATTGGGATAACTTTTTTGCATTATATGCCCCTGCACTACAAGATAAACAAGAACTTATTTTACATTGGGCGGGCTTTACGAGTATTAATCCGAAAATTATTTTGGCCTTAATTGAGCAGCAAAGTGGGTTACTTTCAAACCCAGATGCTGATTTCAATAACCCTTTATCAGGTTTATCTGATGAGCAGGGTTTTGATGCCCAAGTAGAAGATGTGACTACAAAATTAAGTCAGCGGTTTTATGCTTTTAAGCAATGGCAAGAAAGCCAAGTTACGGCAAAAGAATCACAATCTACGCGTACGGCGATAACCAATTCGGCGAGCGTAAATAGCAGTACTGCTGCAACAGCAGCTTTGGTTAGTATGCTTAATAAACGTAAGAAATTGGCTGTGGAAAAAGGGAAGGCTAATCATGTTAGTAGCAATTTAATCGACTTTTTAGCGACTTTTGACAGCTTATTTCCAGATAGTAGTGTCCAATTACAACGTTCACCAAAAAATGAGATACACAGTATTGATCAGCAAGCTCTAGCTGCTAGCTTTTCTATGGATCTACCCTGGCCATCTGGTTACTGGTATAGCGGTGGAGCCCACTCCAATACAGGTTCAGGGTATCCATACTCATCACTTGATTTTAATAATGGTTCAGGAGGTTGGGGAAGTAATACGCCCTATGTACAAGCGGCTCATGGAGGCACAGTTACACGTTTTTCATCGTGTAATATCCGTGTAACGCATTCTAGTGGTTACTCAACTAACTACTATCATATGTCTAACTTACAATATAACAGTGGCGATTATGTGCAACCTGGTGCATGGCTTGGCCGTTATGCTAATAGCTATAACCAAGCGCTATGTGAAGGTGGGCAATCGTCAGGCCCACACGTACATTTCACTTTGTTATATAACGGTCAACAGGTGTCATTGCACAATCAGTACATTAGTGGCCATCGTATCGATGTCGGCACTAGTAACTATGACGATAACTGTAACCGTTTCTACTTTGAACGTAATGGCTATCGTACTTGTGCATGGCAGCCACTGTATCGTTGATTGTAGTGCTTTGCTGTTTGTAAATTGCAGTGTATAACAGAGGTTAACTACAAGTAGCCGCAGCTCCTCAATGGATATGCGGCTTTTTATTTACCGTAAACTAATTGAATTTGTCAGCTAATGGACATATTAATACAGCATAGCTTTTAAGTGGACACTCATATGGTCAACGGATTATTAATGCTGGCGCTGATTGCGTTTGTCGTTGTTTATTGGCAATGGCCTGTCATTCAAAATCGATTGTGGCAAAGGAAATATCAAGACTTCCGTTTAGACGATAAACAAAAAGCCTTGCTACTACGTTGTATGCCAATTTACCAAAGAATGACCGATAGCGAACGAGAGAAGTTAGAGCGCCATATTGTCTGGTTTTTAAATGAAAAACGCTTTATCGGCTGCGATGGCTTAAAACTCAATGAGGCGATGAAGTTAATTGTTGCTGCTGATGCATGCGTTTTAGTGCTCAATAAGCCTTGGCCTTTATACCAAAATGTAAAAGAAATTTTGCTTTATCCAAGTGCATATTATGCCCCGCAAACGTCACGTGACAGCGCCGGGTTGGTGAGTTATCACAATACAGTGCGCCAAGGAGAGTCATGGCCAGGCGGCACTTTAGTACTGAGTTGGCATGATGTATTAGAAGGGAACCGCTTGCCAAGTGACGGCCATAATTTAGTGTTTCATGAATTTGCACATCAGCTTGATCAAGAAACAGGGAAAACAACGGGCACACCGTTATTAGCTAAACAAGCTGATTATCAACAGTGGGGGCGTGTTTTTAGCCGTGCTTTTAACCAGTTAAAAACTCATGTGGCTTATAACATGCCTCATGTTATTCATAGTTATGGCGCGACCAATGAAGCTGAATTTTTTGCCGTGCTCACAGAAACCTTTCTTGAAAAACCTGCCGAGTTGCGCCATTACGATCCTGAAATATATAGTTTGCTGGTCGGTTATTACCAATTTGACCCGATAAAATGGCATTAACCGCCAAATAACTGCGCTTTATCAGATATCACTGGTAACTTGTTGCTGATTTTGTTGCAATCACTCTTAATAAATCTCTTAACCAGCGTTTAGGTTAATAAACAACAAGAACAAGCGAGAATGTAATGAAAACAATGCTACATACAGCGATGGCTGTTGCAGTGTCATTGGCCTTATATGGTCAAGCTCAGGCACAAGATAACAATGATGAAAAGTGGCAAGTAGATGCCCCACAAGGACAATTTCTTGATGCGAGCATTAGTGTCTCACAAGGCACGTGGATGAATGTCGATGTCAGCCCTGATGGTAAAACCATCGTGTTTGATTTGCTGGGTGATATTTATACTATGCCGCTAGCTGGTGGCACTGCGGTACAACTTACATCTGATATTGCATGGCAAATGCAGCCACGGTTTAGCCCTGACGGAAAGCACATTGCGTTTACCTCAGATCAAGGTGGTGGCGATAATATCTGGTTAATGGATTTAAATGGTGAAAACCAAACGCCAGTGACTGATGAAACGTTTCGTCTACTCAATAGCCCTGCTTGGAGCCCTGATGGCGACTACATAGTTGCACGTAAACACTTTACTGCAACTCGTTCACTCGGTGCTGGTGAAGTCTGGCTTTATCACAAAGCGGGTGGTAAAGGTGTACAACTAACTAAACGCGCGGATGACCAAAAAGATTTAGGCGAGCCAATGTTCTCACCAGATGGCCGTTATGTGTATTTTTCTCATGATGCTACACCGGGTAAAACTTTCCATTATTCAAAGGATTCTGTCGCAGGTATTTATAAAATCAAACGTTATGATCGCCAAACTGGTGAGATCGAGACGATTATTGATGGGGTAGGAGGTGCAATTCGTCCAACCCCTTCACCAGATGGGAAAAAACTGGCGTATATTAAGCGTGATGACTTCCAAACGAGCCTGTATTTATATGACTTAACCAGCGGTAAGCACACTAAGTTATACGATAAACTTGAACGTGACATGCAAGAAACGTGGGCCATCCATGGTGTGTATCCAACGATTGCATGGACGCCTAATAATGAAGAATTGGTGTTTTGGGCCGGGGGGACTATCCACAAGCTGAATGTGGGCGATGGCGATGTAGAAACCGTGCCATTTGCAGTTAAAACCAGTAAGAAAATACAAAAAGCAGTGCGCTTTACACAGAACATTGACAGTGATGAGTTTGACGTAAAAATGCTCCGTAATGTGCAAGTTTCGCCTGATGGTGAAACGGCTATTTTTGAAGCATTAGGGCATATTTATAAACGTGATTTAGAATCAGGAAAAATCAAGCGTTTAACAAAGCAGGATGACCATTTTGAGTTGTTTCCACAGTTTTCGCGTGATGGTAAAAAAATTGTTTACGTAACATGGGATGATAACGAGCAAGGTGCTGTTCGTGTTGTATCAGCACGTAGCGGTCGCGGTGATGATATTACCTCTGAGCCGGGTAAATATGTTGAACCAACGTTTAGTCCTGATGGTAAAACTGTTGTGTATCGTAAAGCCTCTGGCGGTAGTATTTTAAACCCTGATTGGTCTTTGCACCCGGGTATATATGCCGTTAGTAGTAAAGGTGGTAAAGCAGAACTTATTACTAAAAGTGGTTATCAGCCACAATTTGCAGCAGAAAATGATCGCATTTATGTAATGAGTCCTTGGCCAAAGCCCACATTGAGCATGATTGAGTTGGATTCTAAAAAAATCTCTAAATTATATGAATCTGAGCATGCCACCGAGTTTAGAGTATCGCCGGATGGCAAATACTTAGCCTTTGCAGAGCGCTTTAAAGTGTTTGTTACTCCTTTAGTGCAAAGTGGTAAAACTATTAATATAGGCCCTAAAGACAGCCAATTCCCAATCGAACAGTTATCTGTACGCGCTGGTGAGAGTATCAGCTGGAGCACTAATAGCGATAAACTGTATTGGAGCTTAGGCCCTGAGCTTTACCACGCTAGCTTAGCGGGTTTGTTTGATATTAATAAATCAGATGATGCTGACTTCAAAGTTAAAAGTGGTGAAAATATTGGTTTTACCAGCAAAATGGCTGAACCCAAAGGCATGATCGCGCTTACAGGGGCGCGCATAATCACAATGCAAGGTGAGCAAGTTATTGAAAATGGCGTACTGCTCACTGATGGTAAGCATATTAAAGCCGTTGGTAATGCAGCTGAGGTGAGCATTCCAAAAGGCGCGAAAGTGATTGATGTCACTGGTAAAACCATTATGCCAGGGATTGTTGATGCTCATGCACATGGCTCACAAGGTAGTGATGAAATCATTCCTGAGCAAAATTGGAAAAACTTAGCTGGTTTATCGTTGGGTGTCACCACTATTCACGATCCATCAAATGATACAACGGAAATTTTTGCAGCCAGCGAAATGCAAAAAGCGGGGAGTATTGTTGGCCCGCGTATTTTCTCAACCGGCACTATTTTGTATGGCGCCAATATGCCTGGTTATACCTCGCATATCGATTCGTTAGACGATGCTAAATTCCATCTAGAACGTTTAAAGAAAGTCGGCGCATTTAGTGTTAAGTCATATAACCAGCCTCGCCGTGAGCAACGCCAGCAAGTAATTGAAGCGGGTAGAGAGCTTGAGATGATGGTGGTGCCAGAAGGTGGATCATTATTACAACATAACTTGACTATGGTAGTCGATGGTCATACGGGTATTGAGCATTCAATACCCGTAGCAAACATTTACGATGATATTAAACAGCTTTGGTCGCAAAGTGATGTGGGATATACGCCCACGTTAGGTGTTGCGTATGGTGGTATTTGGGGGGAAAACTATTGGTATGATAAAACTGACGTGTGGAATCACCCTCGCTTGAGTAAATTCGTGCCGAAAAATCAACTGCTTCCGCGTTCAATGCGTCGTGTTAAAGCACCCGATCACCACTATAATCACTTTAATAATGCTCGCGTAGCAAAAGAGCTGCAAGATTTAGGGGTAGTAGTGAATTTAGGTGCCCATGGCCAGCGAGAAGGGCTTGCCGCGCATTGGGAGATCTGGATGTTTGCGCAAGGCGGTATGACACCTCTTGAGGCAATTCGCGCCGCGACGCTTGATCCAGCTAAATACATAGGCCTTGATAAAAATATTGGCTCGTTAGAAGTTGGCAAGCTTGCCGATTTAATCGTGATTAATGGCAATCCGCTGACCAATATCCGTGATACGGATAAAGTAGATTACACTATGATCAATGGTCGCTTGTTTGATGCTGCAACCATGAATGAGATTGGCCAAAAACAGCGCGATAAACTGTACTTTGAGCAGTAATAGTTAACTTTTTTTTGGACTATAACTTAAGCGGCTTCACTAGCCGCTTTTTTATGCTTGTACATCCATTAATCGACATAACAACTCAGGGCTTTGTAAAAAGTGATTGGTGGTATGTGTGACGCGGGCTTGGCAGATCATGCCTTCTTTTAGGGTCATTAGTAATTGCGCCAACTCGATTGCTTTAGCGGGCTGATTTTGCAATTGCGTAGTTTGACTGAGCGTGTCAATGAGCAGGTTTAATACCGCGTGTTTATGTGCTGCGCACAGCTTAGCAATTGGGTGATCAGACTGAGGGTATTCGGCCGCTGTATTAATAAAAAAACAGCCATTAAAATCACCAAGCTCAGGCGCTTTATTATCTATCCAACTTGCGATAGCTGCAAATAATGCCCTGGCAAGGTGTTGTGGTGTTGTACAGTCTGCTATTTGCTTACTTAGCCATGTATTAAACCTTTGATCTCTGAGCTCTAGGCATGCACATACCAGCTCTTCTTTACTTACAAAATGGTTATAAAGCGTTTTTTTTGCCACATTTGCAAGTTTGAGTATTTCGTTAATACCGACACTGTGGATGCCTTTTTGATAGAAGGCATTCAGCGCAGTATTTATTATGTGGGTGCGTTTATCCATGCTTACTCCTGAAAATATAAGCTTGACACAAGTAGACCGACTTGTCTATATTGTTGCATGTAGACAGGTCGGTCTACCTTTGGGAGATAATTATGAACTATTCATTTTATAAAGCACTCTGTGCAGGTGTATTTTCTGCAATGACTTTATTGGTACTGGCGTATTTAGAAAGTTTAGGAAATTATGGTATTTGGTTAATGGCCCCTTTTGGCGCCACTGCAGTGTTAGTGTTTGGCGTACCCCAGAGCCCACTGGCAAAAGCAAAAAACGTGATTGTAGGGCATTTTTTGACGGCGTTAATTGGTGTTGTTTTTGTGAATTTTGTGGGTGTTGATCCAGTTAGCATTGCAGTCGCTACTGGCTTGGCGATTACAGCGATGATGCTTACAGATACCATTCATCCTGCGGCGGGAGCAAACCCTATTTTGGTTATATTAAGCGGGCAAAGTTGGGACTTTTTGCTGATGCCAGTGTTGTTTGGTACGGTATTCATTGTGCTGTGTGGATCATTTTCAAATAGTATAAATAAAAAGTTTGCACACTTTGTGGCAGATAAAAAAACCGCTTAAAAGCGGTTTTTTTAATAGACTAAAAGCTTACACTACGCCGCGAGGTAGACGACAATCGTGATCTTTTTCAGCGAGGTACACAATCCAAAACTCTTCGGCTGTGTAGCCATCTTCATTCGCTGTTGTAACCGTAAATGGTGCTTTTTTAACAGTTGCTTTAGCGGGAGCTGCTTTAGTTTTAGTTTTTTTAGCCGGCGCTTTAGCGGCAGGTTTGTCAGACGGTGCGCCTGATGTTAACTGCTCAGTTAATTCAGCAACATCTGCAAGGCGTAAGTTTTTTCCGCCATCGATGCTGTACCAACCAGGTTTAGTGGTTATTTCAGGTTTCTTACCATTGGCTGCTTCATATGCTGCTTCAAAGGCATTTAATACTTCTGTTTTGTCTAGTTTGCTCATCAGAGGCCCTATACGTTGTAAACACAGATTGAGAATATTTATTTATACCTATTTTTGACTTACTTTTCAATTTTTTGCGATTTTCCTTCCATTTTAGCCCTATAAACGCCAAAATTTGCACAGAATTTAACGCCAATCTGGAATAATAAAATGCAGCGCAGAGAATTTAACCACTTATTAAACACTATTTTAAAACCTGACACTATCCAAGATTTTTGTCCTAATGGATTACAAATTGAGGGGCGAGAACAGGTTAAAAAAATTGTGACAGGTGTCACTGCCAGTCAAGCACTGATAGATGCAGCAATTGCTCAGGGGGCAGATACAATATTAGTTCACCATGGTTATTTTTGGAAAGGGGAAGCACACCCCATTACGGGTATGAAAAAACGTCGTATAGCGTCGCTGCTCAACCATGATATCAATTTATTTGCCTATCATTTACCGCTAGATGTGCACCCAGAGATAGGCAATAACGCACAACTTGCTTTATTACTTGATTTAGAAATGACCGCAGGTTTAGAACCTATGGCAAATAGTGTCGCGGTAAAAGGGCGATTAAAAACCCCGCTAAGTGCTGAGGATTTCGCACAAAAAATTGCAAAAGTATTAGATCGAGAGCCGTTGGTTAGTTCAGTGCGTGATGAGCCAATTGAAACTATTGCTTGGTGCACCGGTGGTGGGCAAGGGTATATTGATTTAGCTGCAAACCAAGGCATAGACGCTTACTTGACTGGTGAGGCATCTGAGCAAACGATTCATAGCTCTCGAGAGCAAGGGATTGACTTTTTTGCCGCAGGCCATCACGCCACCGAGCGCTATGGTATTAAAGCACTCGGTGAATTATTGGCTGAGCATCATGGCTTTGACGTAACCTTTATTGACATCGATAACCCAGTATAACGCTGAGCTTGATTTATAGCGCCTCTGGGTCAATCCAGCGGCGTAAAGTTATCCAGCATAGAGCTATCTTTTCATACATATCACGACTTATTGCCAACAGTACGTCTGCGTTTGGAATATATTGTTTATGAGCTGGCCAAGCATTAAAGTCATGAAAATCCGTAGCCGCAGGGATCACATCAACGCCTTGAGCATTGAATAAATTGCTTGCCCGGGCCATGTGACTGGCTGAGGTGACCAGTGCCACTTTAAAATCAACAAGTGTTGGAGCTAACAGTTTTGCTTCGTCGGCGGTATCCATCGCTGCGGGGTTTTGTTTTATACGCGCAGCTGCAATGCCTAAGCTAATAGCTGTTTGTTGCATCAAGCTACTATTTGTGACTTTCCCATAGCCTCCGCCTGAAACAATAAGTTGCGCATTAGGATAGATGTTAGCTAGTCGCAAGCCTTCAATTAAGCGGCTTTTAGCACAATTGCCGAGTTGACTATTAGCATTCAGCTGTGGGTTGGGGTTTACATCACAACCAAGCACTACAATTTTATCGAGTATTGGCTGCTTACTTGAGGGAAAGGTGTATTTTAATTGTGTGGCCGGATCTATTATTTTTTGGCCAATAAAAGGGGTGCTGATAAGCAATAAACAGCTGATTGCAATGATACCAATATACGCGCTGAACTTATTGGTGCGCAAAGCGATAATCAAAGCAATAAAGCACAGCATGCCTAAAAAAGGTAACGGCGTGAGCATTGCGCCGAGGATTTTTTTTAATTCAAACATTACAGTAGCACACATAAAAGGGTTTTTTTGTATGCTACTGCGTAACTGTTATTTTATCGACCGTTATTTAACTTACAAGTATTTAAAAAGTGACGATAGACTGGGTTATCTTTCATATTTTTCTTCATTGCTAAGTACATAGGGCGAGTTAACCCAAGTGCTCCCAGCGGAATCGATTTTATCAGCCCTTGGCTTTCGTAAGGTGTGACTAACCAATCAGGTAATGCTGCGACCCCCATTCCAGCACTCACCAGCTGAAAAATTAATAAGCCTTGATCAACCGTTTTTAATGTACCGTCAAAACGTGCATTTTGAATGAAATGCTTAAATATATCCTGACGTTCACGAGGAATAGGGTACGAAATAATGGTTTCGTTTTTTAGATCAAGCGCCGTGACATAGGCTTTTTTTGCCAGTTCATGATCAGGCGCAACAATTAGCTTAAGTTTAAAATCAAATAAATGTGCGTACTCAAGTTTATCTGGCTCACGAATATCTGAGGTTAATACTAAATCTAGTTCATCGTTGAGCAGGTCGGGTATAGCGTCATAACTAAAGCCGCGTTCGTAATCCACTTTAATATCTGGCCAAAAGTTATTGAACTCTTTAATCGTCGGTAGCAACCAATGGAAGCAGGCGTGGCATTCTACACTTAGGCGTAATTGTGAAATGGGTTGGTTAAGGCTTTCTTTCAAACGGCACTTAGTTGCTTCAACGCGAGGCAATACTTCGTTTGCAAGCTCTAGCAACAGCATACCCTGGGGAGTAAAACGTACGGGTTGTGTTTTACGCTCAAACAGTTGGCAATCAAGCTTATTCTCTAAATCTTTGATTTGATGAGATAAAGCTGATTGAGTCAAAAATAATTCCCGCGCAGTATTCACCAAAGAACCGGTTTCTTTCAAGGTTGCGATGGTCTTTAAATGTTTTACATCAATCATCTTTAATAATTCTCATGGTAAAAGTGAGTCTAACTCAGATTACAGACATAGTACGCTTTTATTGAAGATGCTTCAACGTCTAGATGGCTAAATAATCTCACTTGTTTTACGTAAATTTTACAACTTTACTATAGCACTAAAATTGACAGCGTTGTCATTGTGTTATTAGATATTTTTAAAATTATTTTCATGAATTTACCTCAAGTTGAAACTGAGAAAGCATCAGTTGTCTGATCATAATCACGAGCGTAAATTTTAGCCATCTAAACAGCTAAATGGAGATGGCATCACATGGCACGATTACATAACTTGGGTTTTCCACGCGTAGGTAAAAAACGCGAACTGAAATTTGCAGTTGAATCCTATTGGGCGGGGAATATCACTCAAACGCAGCTACTAGCGCATGGTGAGACTATTCGTGAAGAAAATTGGGCACTGCAAGCCAGTGCGGGGGTTGAGCTATTACCTGTTGGTGACTTTGCTTGGTACGACCATGTATTGGCAACTAGTTTGTTAGTGGGGGCGATCCCTGAGCGTCATAGAAAAGCATGTGGTAGCGTCGATCTGGATACTTTATTTCGTATTGGTCGGGGCCGTGCACCTACTGGCTGCGCGTGTGCAGCAAGCGAAATGACTAAGTGGTTTAACACTAACTATCATTATATTGTGCCAGAGCTTAGCTGCGATCAGCAATTTCAATTAACGTGGAGTGAATTATTTGAGCAGGTGGAACAAGCACAAAAATTAGGCCATCAAGCGAAAGCGGTGTTAGTCGGCCCAGTTACTTATCTTTATTTGGCTAAATGTGCAGGTCAAGAGTTTGATAAATTAAGTCTACTCGAAAAGCTACTGCCTGTTTATCAACAAGTATTGGCTAAACTTGCCGTGCAAGGGGTTGAATGGGTGCAAATTGATGAACCTATTTTGACTCTTGAGCTCACGCAAGAGTATCGAGATGCACTAAAAGTAAGTTGCAGTGCATTAGCAGGGCAAGGTGTAAAATTACTACTTGCCAGCTATTTTGATTCGGTGAGTGATTATTATACCGATATTGCGAGTTACCCCGTTGAGGGCGTGCACTTTGATTGTGTTACTAGTGATGTTGATATGCTAAAACTCGACTCACTGCTTAGTTCAGCGCAAGTGCTGTCACTTGGCGTCGTCGATGGGCATAATATTTGGCGCACTGACTTAGAGACTACTTATGCGAAGATCAAAAACATTGCCGCAAAGCGAGGCGATAACTTATGGCTTGCACCATCATGCTCGTTGTTACATACCCCTGTGGATTTAGAGCAAGAACAAGAACTAGATAATGAGTTACGTGCGTGGCTTGCATTTGCTAAGCAAAAGGGACAAGAGCTGGCATTATTAAAAGCCACACTAATCAGTCATGATATCAGTGCGTTGTAAAGTTATTGCGCGCCGATAAAAGCGCGTTTGACATCAAAAAGTGTGAATAACCTTACTGTACAACAACGTGTCAGTGCATTAGCGGTAGCAGATGGTCAGCGTAATAGCTCATTTACTCAACGTATCGCTAAGCAACGCGCGGCACTTAACTTACCATTATTACCTACCACAACGATTGGCTCATTTGCACAAACACACACTATTCACCAAGCCCGTCGTGATTTTAAAGCTGGTAAGTTATCAACTTTACAATACCAATTGCAAATGGCAGCAGAAATTCGCTACGCAGTTAAAGAGCAAGAAGCGCTTGACCTTGATGTGTTAGTTCATGGAGAAGCTGAGCGTAACGGTATGGTTGAATATTTTGGTGAGCTTCTTGAAGGTTTTGCTTTTACTCAATTTGGCTGGGTGCAGAGCTACGGTACTCGCTGTGTGAAACCTCCAGTAATTTGGGGCGATGTGTCCCGTGAAAAACCAATGACGATTGAATGGATTCACTATGCACAATCCCTAACAGACAAGAAAATGAAAGGCATGCTAACAGGTCCTGTGACTTTATTATTTTGGTCATTCATCCAAGATGACTTAGATAAAGCAACCATTGCCAAGCAAATTGCACTTGCACTGCGAGATGAAGTGCTAGACTTACAAAATGCGGGTATCAAAATTATTCAAATTGATGAACCAGCATTTCGTGAGGGCATGCCGCTAAAAGTAAGCCAGTGGCAAGCCTATTTAGAGTGGGCTGCGTATGCATTTAGAGTGTCGGCCAGCGGCGTAAAAGATGAAACGCAAATTCATACCCACATGTGCTACGCCGAGTTTAACGACATCATTGCAGCGATTGCAAATATGGATGCTGATGTGATCACCATAGAAACGTCACGCTCAAACATGGAATTACTTGACGCATTTGAGGGGTTTGCATATCCAAATGATATCGGCCCTGGGGTATATGATATTCATACGCCAAATGTGCCAGACATCCAGTGGATAAAAACCCTGATCCACAAAGCGGCGCGAAAAATACCGGTTGAACGCTTGTGGGTTAATCCAGACTGTGGTTTGAAAACTCGTGGCTGGGAAGAGACGCGACAAGCGCTCGATAACATGGTTAAAGCAGCTAAAGAGCTCAGAGCTGAACTAAAATAGGTTAAAGAACATCCTCTACGAGCAAGGCCCTACTCGGTTAGGGCTTTTTTTGCTGTTTGGTGTCTGCTTTTTTATCCGGGATTTTAAAGCCAATTTTTGCTGAGTGCTTTAATAGCATGATATTGCCGATAATAACTGCGAGCACAACTATTATAATCAGGACTTGCCAAATCTGCATAACGTGTAGTGATAAATTAATTTTTAGCTAGTTTAGCCGATATTATGCACCTTATACCAATCGACTTAAATATTTAACCATTCTAGCGGGCTAAATAAAGCGCTAACTGCGTTATAAATTTTCGTGTAGAACAACTACATGTCAAAATTTATGCCTTGTTATCACTCCATTTATCTGTCGCTATAAATGGTCAGTAACTTAACACGATTGTTATAAGTTGTATTATT
>NZ_PNDT01000003.1:0-95895 GCF_005886375.1 Pseudoalteromonas sp. S1727 | reverse complement strand
CCCATGTTATAAAGAGAGCTAACTCTTAAAAAATAACAGTGCTAAATAACATTTCAAAGTAATCTTCATTATTTATAAAAAAATCACATCTAAATCTTTACTGTAAACCAAGATAAGTTAGAAATTCTGACCGCTGACCGCTGACCGCTCTTACTTAAGCGCTAACTGTAGCTCTCTGTTGCGCTCTAACTGGGCTAAGAAGTTATCTGCGATTGGCTTGAACTTAGCAAGCTCGTCGCGTGGTAACGGCTCAGATTTAGGTAGCTTAACAGTTTTAGGGTTTCGGTGAACGCCGTTAACTAAAAACTCATAGTGTAAGTGAGCTCCGGTTACTCGACCTGTTGCGCCGACGGTGCCAATTTTTTGGCCTTGCTTAACCTTTTGACCAGTTTTAACCATACGTTTATTTAAGTGTAAGTACTTAGTTACGTACTGAGTACCATGGCTAATAAATACATAATTACCATTGTACTTGCTGTAACCTGATTTAATTACTTTACCATTACCTGATGACACAACGGGTGTGCCTGTGCGTGCTGCGTAATCAATACCGTTATGGGGTTTTACCGTTTTAGTAACCGGGTGCAAGCGGCGTGGGTTAAAGCTTGAGCTAATATACTTAAAGTTAACCGGGGCACGTAAAAAGGCTTTTTTCATGCTACGGCCTTCAGGGGTATAAAAAGTATCGTCGCTATGGCGAATAGCCGCGTAGCGTTGGCCTTGGTTAATAAACTCTGCGGCAATAATTTTGCCTGTGCCTATAAATTCGCCATCAACATAGTGCGACTCGTAAATTAAGCCGAATTGATCGCCTTTACGAATATCGTTAGCAAAATCCACATCCCAACCAAAAATATCTGCAAAGTTCATAATTTGACGTTCGCTCAAACCAGCTGCAATACCTGAGGTCCAAAAGCTATTGGTAATTTCGCCACCAGTAGATTTAGTGAGGGTTTCGATCTCTTTACTGTCGATAGAAGTATCGTAATTACCTTCTTCGTTCAAGGTTACAAATAAAGTATCTGTTTTTGAGATCACATAGCGTAGTTGCGCTAAAGAGCCGTCCTCTGCGGTGGCAAAACTAAGCACTTCACCAGGATGAATTTTAGTTAGTTTACGTGTTTCCGCATTAGTATTAAGTAATTTATGAACGGTTTGCGCGTTAAAACCAGCGCGCTTGAAGATAAGTGCTAAATTGTCACCGTTCTTTACTTCAAAATCGACTAGGTCATATTCTGGTAATTTTGCTGCGTCTTCTTGCGAATTTAATTCAGTTAATTGTTCAACGTCATCAACTTTAATTTGTAATTCGTAGCGTTTACCAATTTCTAGTGCATCAGCGCTATTGTCTTTAGAGGCAGTTGCTTTTTCTGAAGGTATGAGTGTTAAAGCAGCAATAGCAGAAACTAAGCCTAGAATAAGCAATTTGTGTTTTTTTGGGAGTTTGTGCACAACGCGAACCATAACGTGCCTTTTCCTGCTGTCAAGATAATTAATCACTAATATTGCAGGATATACTTAATAAAGCGTTAATACCAGTGTTTTGTAGATTTAAACTGGCGTTAATTTACGCTAGAATCCCTAGGTTGACTGAATTTTTTGGAGTAATACACAGTGGATTTACAAACCGCTCTAGCAGAGATTAAACGCGGTGCAGAAGAAATATTAATTGAAGACGAATTAGTTGAAAAGCTGAAGTCTGGTAAAAAGCTAAAGATCAAAGCGGGTTTTGATCCAACCGCACCTGACTTACACTTAGGCCACACAGTGTTAATTAATAAAATGAAAACCTTCCAAGACTTAGGTCATGAAGTCATTTTCTTAATTGGTGATTTCACTGGCATGATAGGTGACCCTACGGGAAAAAATGTAACTCGTAAACCGCTTACCCGTGATGATGTACTAGCGAATGCTGAAACATATAAAGAACAAGTATTTAAGATTTTAGACCCTGCTAAAACAACTGTTGCGTTTAACTCTACTTGGATGGAAAACCTAGGCGCGGCAGGTATGATCAAATTAGCAGCACGGCAAACGGTTGCTCGTATGCTGGAACGCGATGATTTTAAAAAGCGTTATGCAGGCGGACAATCTATTGCCATTCACGAGTTTCTGTATCCTTTAGTACAAGGTTGGGATTCAGTGGCACTTGAAGCGGATGTTGAGCTTGGTGGTACGGATCAACGCTTTAACTTGCTAATGGGTCGTGAGCTGCAAAAAGACGAAGGACAAAAACCGCAAACTGTATTAATGATGCCTCTATTAGAAGGCACCGACGGTGTGCAAAAAATGTCTAAGTCATTAGGTAACTACATTGGTATTACAGATGCGCCGAACGATATGTTTGGTAAAATTATGTCTATCAGTGATGAATTGATGTGGCGTTATTATGATTTGTTAAGCAGCTTATCAATTGAGGAAATTGCCGCACTAAAAGAGAACGTTGCGCAAGGCACCAACCCGCGCGATATTAAAATTGATTTAGCAAAAGAAATGATTGCTCGTTTTCATAGTAATGAAGCGGCAACAGAAGCGCATGAAGACTTTATTAAACGTTTCCAAAAAAATGCATTACCAGATGATATCCCTGATATGACTGTAACCATAGATGAAGATACGGTATTTATCACGAACTTACTTAAAGAAGCAGGTTTAGTGGCAAGTACTTCAGAAGCGATGCGAATGATCAAACAAGGTGCGGTGAAAATCAATGGCGAAGAAAAAGTCACTGATACTAAGCTAGAAATTGCAAAAGGCACGACGGCAATTTATCAAGTTGGTAAACGTAAATTCGCAAACATTACCTGTGCTTAATGAATAAAGAATGAAAATTCAGTTAGATATTTAAGTAATAAAAACCAGCTTCGGCTGGTTTTTTTCTCTCTGTGTTCTATACAATTGTTTTAACTATCTCTGCCCCAAGTATTATCAGTAGCCAAAAACCACGGGCTTGATTGAGTCGATTGATCAACACCGGAATATCATCTGCTTTTGGTAAGCGTTCGGTGCCGATGCGCATTTTATCAAAACGAACTCCTTGGTATATAGCAGGGCCACCTAGTTGCACGCCAATAGAGGCTGAGCAACAACTGAGCAACCAGCCACTGTTGGTTTGATAAAAGTGTCGGCCATAATGTTTGATATAATGAATGCTCAATTTACTCGCTTTACTAGCTGCAATAGTTAATGCGAGTAGCCGAGTGGGTAGCCACTCAATAATAAACAACAAGCCACTAAGTGACTTTAGAAAAGGGCTATTAGGCAATAAATCTCTGCGCCAAGCTTGATGGATCAAAGTAAGTAAGCGATAAGCAAGGGCAGCCATTGGCCCAAACAGTAAGTAAATAAATATTACGCTAAAATAGTGCCGAGCAACTCTGAGGATCAACGTCTCCATAGCGGCTTTACAAATCCCTGGGCTAGATAGTGTATTAACTTGACGGGCAAGTAGGGGCTTTAATAACTCGCGAGCAGTGGCTTTTTGGTTTTGTTTGAGCAGTCGTGCAATTCGTAGCGTTTTGCTTTCTACTGTGCGCCACTCTAGGCTTAGATAAAGGATTAATCCTGCTAAAAGTTCGGGGTAGTAGGCAAATTCAAGCAGCAGGATCACTAAGGTCATGATCACTAGAAGGACTAAAGTGAAACATAGCGAAGAGGATAAATACTGGTAACTTGTGGATTCTGTACTACGATAAACACGTTTGGCTAGTGCGTTAAATACTGCGCCTAAAAATGTGTTTGGGTGATACCAGCTTACTAAAGGCAAAAAGCGCTCAGCAAGGAGCGCTAATATAAATACAATAAAGTCCACATGTTGTTGAACTAAATTGGATAACACCTTATAGCGTTACCGATGTTAGTTTTTCTAGTAATGCCACAACCATTTTAGATGAATTAATAGAAGCAGTTTCTAGGTATTCTTCAAACGACTGTGGTGATTCTTTGCCGGCAATGTCAGACATTGAACGGATCACAACAAAAGGAGTTTCTAAGCTAAAACATACTTGTGCAATTGCAGCACCTTCCATTTCAACGGCAAGCATTGTTGGAAAGTCTGCACGCGCTTTATCAATGCGTACTGGATCACACATAAATGAGTCTCCCGTACAAATTAAGCCAACCATAGTTTTAACATCGCCGATTTGGGCAATGCTTTGCTCAGCTGCGTCAATTAATTTAGGGTGTGCGGCAAACCCAGCTGGCATTTGCGGTACTTGGCCAATTTCATAACCGAATGCGGTTACATCAACATCGTGATGACGTACTTCTGATGAAATAACCACATCACCAACATTTAGTGATGGCTCAAAACCACCTGCAGAGCCTGTGTTGATCACGCAATCAGGTTGAAAGTTATCGATCAATAAGGTGGTGGCGATACTTGAGGCTACTTTGCCAATACCTGATTGCACTAAAGTTACTGTATTACCAGCTAACTCACCAGTGTAGAAAGTGAAACCAGCTTTAGTTAGCACTTGTGGATTTTGCATTGCTGCACGCAAAATTTTAACTTCTGGCTCCATTGCGCCAATAATACCAACATTCATAATTTTAAATTCCTCGAATTGAATGCCATGATTATACTGTAAAAATAAGAGTAGGGTAAAACAAACAAAAAATGCGAGCGTATAAAGCTCGCATTTTATCGTTTAAGGCAGCTTATATTTCAGCTAAAGCAGTTGAATGTGCTTTGGCTTGAGAAGGAGAGAGTACCGCAGGCTTAGTAACTCGATTACGAGTAGGGCGTAAACTTGTCGTCGCTGGTTTACCAAGCTTAAACATAATTGCTTCGCGTACTTCACTCGGGCGATAGCCAGATTTTACTTTCATACGAATATGTGGGATCCCAGCGGCTTCTAGTGCGCCGTTAACAAACCAATCGCGTTGTGCTTTATGGCCATCTTTGTTGGCGTTATTAACTAAATCAACGGCCGCAACAATGGTCATTTTTTCTTTGTCGATTAATACATAGTCAAGCTGTTTGTTTTTTGCTTTAGCGATTGCTGCACGTTTAGCTTTAGGTGACAAACCTTTCTTACAATCAATGATATCGATTAATTTCACGCGGCTAACAATTTTGAATTGGTCGCCTACAGCGCGCTCTAAAAGATTAAGGAAAGAACTTTCAACTTGCGTAAAAACACTGGTTTTACGCGTGAATGGGTAAGGATTTCCGCCATCGTCGGTAAACTTTGACGCAACAACAGATGCCCCAACCACTAATACTAAAATTGATAATAAAGCGAATTCCATACGGTAACTCCACAACAACAAATTGACACTGTAATTCTAATAGCAATTTACGTGCCCAGTTGGTGCAAAGTTACACTTTAATAACCATTAAGTTATGGCTGGTATCCGCCATCAATTCCTTTTACAGCAATCGCTACGGCATCATGGGCGTGAAGTGATTCATAATGGTTTATTTGTAACCAGTAATCAGCGTATTGTGCATCTTCTAATACTGCTTTTATTTTACGAGCAGCATCTTCACAGAACATTAAATTCTGACCATTTAAACGAGCAAACTCTTGCTCATCTTCGCGTTTAACAGCTGCTTGAACTGGCGTTTTAAGCTCACCTTCTAGGGTATCTATCAGGCTTAAAATATCAAACTCAGTGATATTGCTCGCAAGTTTAACTTTTACATTGGCGATAGAGCGCTGTGAATGAGGGGTTGCCACAATGCCGTCAGTACTACCAAGCCAGTTGAGTACATGTTCATGATTTAATGTTTGCCCACTAAATTTTTCAGCAAACGCTTGTTGAATAAGCTGACGTGCTAATGCTGCAGAGCAAGGACATGTTGATGAATAAGTTACATCAAGGCTCAGTTCAAAACTTAGCACACCGCGGTCAATTTTTGCCTCTATTGTTAGCGGGTAGCTTTTCCAGCCAGCTTTGCCGCTTAACAGTGATTTTCTGCGCAGTGGTAATTCAAATTTGAATTCAATTTTAGCTTGATCGGATAGCCCTTCATGACTGGAGATAAAGGTATCTAGCGCTTGGGCAATCGTCAGCGGGTTAACCTGTTGCTCAGTGGATAAAGTATCGAGTGCTAAAAATAACCGTGACATATGGATGCCTTTGGCGTCTTCTTTATGTAAGTTAACAAAAGCGCGGGCTTTAGCATTGACATTAATTGCTGCAAGATCACGAGACTCGAATATAAAAGGCAGTTCAATATCAGCCATACCAACCCAGTCTAATTTACCTGATTGTAAGGCGGGAGCCGTATCTGCTATATCGGGCATGTTGCTTTGCATGAAAAATCTCGTAATTGACAATTGTAAAGCGCGGTATTTTACACGAAAAAATCTAAAAATACGTGGTAGATGAAAATTTTCTGTTTTCGTCGCGGAAGATGAAAATAGTTAATACAAAAATGCTAAAATCATAGCAATAGTAATTTTTTATGTGTAGCTGTTAATCAGCTGACTTTTATATACACAAACGTATAGTTAAGAGACAGATTTATATGATCGATTCCTCTTTGAGCCCATGGGCTCGAATACTTTCCAGTTTAATTACTCGATTTGGTGAATTCAAAACCGCAACTATTTGTTATGCATTACTATTAGTGCTCGCATTAATACTATCGTGTATGTTTTATTATGTTGCGGTGGGCACAGTAACGCTTGTCGATGTGCTTGCCGTGATGTTTTTTACTGCGGTTGTGTCTCCTATTATTATCAGCGTCCTGATCAACTCTATTCGTCAGTTAGATGCCTCATATGCCTATTTAGATAGTGCCACTAAACAAGAAAAGCTATTAAACCAAACATTAAAAGATAATATTAATCGGCTAAATGTTGAGATAGACGAGCGTAAAATGGCTTTTCATGCCAAGCATCGTGCAATTGAAGAGCTTAGACGAGAAATTGTTGAACGTAAAAAAACGCAACAAGAACTTGCACAACAGGGCATGTTATTGCGATCTATAGTCGATTCCTCACCTGACTTATTTTATTACCGGGACAACAATGGCGTGTTTGCAGGCTGTAATAAAATGTTTGAGGAAGTTATTGGGAAATCGAGTGAGGAATTAATCGGTAAAACGGCAGAGGAAATTTACCCAACGCAATATTTACCGGAAGTACTCATTACAGATAATAAAGTTGAAAAAACCCACGCAGCATTAACCCTCGATGTTGAATACCCTGTTGGCAATGAAAAGCGTTGGTTTGAAATGCGAAAACTACCGTTTATTAATGATGATGGTGAGTACATTGGTTTGCTTGCGTTTGGCCGTGATATCACCAGTCGTAAAGAAGCTGCGCAGGCACTTGAAACTGCGTATAAAGATAAAGGGAAATTTATTGCCACTTTGAGCCATGAATTACGTACACCACTTAACGGAATTGTGGGTTTAACCCGAATGCTGCTTGATACCGACTTAGATAAGCAACAACGAAGCTGGTGTAATACGGTCTTTTCAAGCGCTGAAACGTTAGGCAATATTTTTAACGATATTATTGATCTAGATAAAATTGACCGCGAACAGCTTGATATCGTGACTGATTCTATCAATGTATCTGACTTTATAAATGATGTTGTTAACTTTGCAGGGCTAATAGCAGAGCAAAAAGGCCTAGAGTTTGAAATTAAACGCAAGGGTATGTTGGATATTTACGCACAGTTAGATCCAACACGCTTACGACAAGTTGTTTGGAACTTAATTAACAATGCCGTCAAATTTACCCAACAAGGTAAGGTGGAATTAGCGTGTAACCGAGAGAACCGAGCAGATGGTGCGTGGTTGGTAATGAAAGTCACCGACACCGGCCAAGGCATTCCACAAGAACAATTACATCGTATTTTTGATATGTACTATAAAGCCCCCGACTTAAATGGCACAAATGCAATTGGATCGGGTATTGGTTTAGCCGTAACTAAAGCGCTGGTAACTGCCATGAAAGGGCAGTTACATGTTAGCAGTACAGAAGGTGAGGGTAGCTGTTTTGTAGTAGAAATACCGTTGACTCTATGTATTGCGCCAGCTGAGCATAGTTATGTTGGCCGTAGTTTAAATATTCTTTTGGTTGAAGATGTGCCACTTAATGCTGAAATCGCCACTAACTTACTTGAACAGCGTGGCCACGAAGTGATCTGGGCTGAAACAGGTGAAGATGCGCTGTCGTTCGTTGAAACAGAAGATGATCTCGATCTTGTATTACTTGATATGCAACTTCCAGATATTAATGGTGATGAAGTTGCACGCCAGATCCGTGCCGATAGTCATTTTGATAAGTTACCTATTGTTGCGCTGACGGCCAATGTTCGCAGTGCTGAAGAAGAGCTGCAAGGGATCTCAATTCAAGGTGCTTTAGCTAAGCCGATCAATACCACTAAGCTTGATAAAATGTTGGCGGAACTATTTGATATAAAACAGCAACACCAATGCGCTGAGACGCGTTTGACAGTGAGTAAAGAAGCCATTGTAAATATCAATGTTGAGTTATTGGATGTTGAGACCATTGAAGACTTTGTTAACTCAATGGGTATTGTGATCTTTAAACGTAGCAGTAGTTTATTTGAAAAATTGAATCCGCAATACCAGCAAGAATTAGCTGCATCATTAGCTGATGGAGATCGTGAAGAATATAAATCCGTAGCACATAAACTCAAAGGCGCAGCTGGCTCTGTTGGTCTAAATGATGTGCAATTGCATGCTAAGAAAATGGAACACGGTGCGATTGAGGAAAGTGATGAAGAATTAAAAGATTGGCTAACTATATTGGCAGATAAAATAAATGAAGGGCAGCAGGCCCTTCATTTATTCTTACAGCAATTAGAACGTTAATGCTGCAGGTATTTGCTAAAAAAGATATTAACTATCAATTTTGCCAATGAAACGATAACCTTCACCATGGATGGTGCTGATCAGCTCAGATGTGCTGTTATCACTTTCAAAATGTTTACGAATACGACGGATCGTTACGTCAACAGTACGGTCATTTGCACGAAGTTCACGACCAGTCATATGCTTGATCAGTTGCTCGCGGCTAAAAATACGGCCTGGAGAGTCAAGCATTAAACGTAGTGCTCTGTATTCACCTTTAGGTAAACGCTTAGCGTCACCATTTGGCGATGTTAAACAGCGGCTATTTTCGTCAAGTTCCCAGCCATTGAAGGTGATCACACCATTTGTTTCAAGGCTTGATTCTTCACCGCCAAGAGCAGTACGAGAAAGCAAGTTACGAGCACGAATAGTTAGTTCACGAGGATTGAACGGCTTAGTAATATAGTCGTCCGCACCAATTTCTAGGCCTAATATACGGTCTACATCATTATCACGACCGGTTAGGAAAATAAGTCCAACGTTACGCTTTTGACGTAATTCACGCGCTAAAATTAGCCCGTTTTTGCCTGGCAGGTTGATGTCCATAACTACAAGGTTCACATCATCATTATTTGTAAGCTTGTCATGCATGTCATCGCCATCAATGGCTTCAATAACTTTGTAACCTTCAGCTTCAAATAAACTAACGAGGTTTAGTCGAGTTACGTCTTCATCCTCTACAATCAGAATGACTGGCGTTTGCATTATTAATTAACCTTTTTCGGAATATTTTATTTACAATTAATTCGGTATTGTATTATAAAACCGAATACTAGTGATTATAGGAGTATATCCAATTGTTAACAAGTAAAATCAATTCGGATGAAATTTAGAAACAGCTAATAACCGAGATTGCACTTTAAAACTACTGCGCAACAACTGCTGTTTATTGATATACAGTCGGATTTTATTCCCTTCTTGGATCAAAGAAATAACGCCACCTTTTTCTAAAAAATTAATACTCTCACCAACTGTTAAGGTATTTAATGAAATGGTATCGATCCAAAGTGGAATTATATCATCTTCCATTGTTTCATCAATGTATGTGATATCACAAACACGAGAAAGTTCAGAAATTTGCTGATTTTTATCAATTAAGACAGTTTCAATCGGTCTATTGTTAATTTTCAGGCTAGAATTACTCTTTAATAACTCGCCAACCCCCTTTTTAATGTTGTAAAAACAAAAAGTCACCGGCCGATTATTGCTAATTTGGGGGAACTCTACAAATTTTGCAATCTGAAATAAAAAGGCGGACTTAACTTGCTCTGGTGATTTAGCCAGTACAAAGCATGGAAAAGCGATTATCAAAGCCAGGAGTAAACCGCTTAGTTTCATATTCGACTTGCCTCGGTTAATGGCAAGGTGATAATAAAACGGGTTCCAGTTGAATTTTGGTCATCAAAATAAACACTCCCGCCTAAGGCTTGAGTGACTAAATTGTAAACTAAATGCATACCTAAGCCACTACCGCCTTCGCCACGCTTTGTTGTAACAAAGGGGTCAAAAATACGTTTTTTAATACTCTTATCAACGCCAACACCATTATCAAAGTAGTTAATGGTCAGGCTGCTTTCGTTTCGCTCAACTGTAATTTCGATTTCATTGTTTTGATTATCTCGAAAGCCATGGATGATAGAGTTGCTTAATAATTGTTGCAGTACTTGCTGCAGTGGCCCAGCTTTGGTTTCAAACATTAGTTGCGATGAACAATGAATAACAATGTTAGGGTTTTTTACGAGTAATTCTGTACGCATTGAAACGATTACATTGCTGAGCAAATCATGCATATTAATCAGCGAACTTAGTTCCCCGTCTTGATTCACAGCGACTTTTTTAAAGCTGGAAACCAGCTCAGCCGCACGATTTAAATTTCGATAGATAAGATCTAAGTTTTCTATGCCATTATCAATAAAACGTTTTAGCTGGCTTGAGGTTAACGTTTTTTGATCAAACCCTTGGCTTATTTCTGCCAGCTTATCACGTAGTAAAGTGGAGCCGGTGATCCCCAAACCTATGGGCGTATTCACCTCATGGGCAACACCGGCAACCATTTGTCCTAGAGAGGCCATTTTTTCGCTTTCAACAATTTGATTTTGATATTGATGCATTCGCTCTAGCGTTGTTAGTAGCTCTTGGTTAGCTTCTCTGAGTGCGATGGTACGTTGATTTACTTTCTCTTCTAAACTTTGGTTTAATTGCTTAATTTCTTGTTTATCATTTTTATGCCGCTCGATTTGGTTTTGAGTGCGAGTCAGCATGATATTTAAACTATTTGAAAGGGTATTTATTTCGGAAATATTTGTTTTTTTGGCTCTGGCGTCATAATTATGATTTTTTGAGACATCCTGCAGTAAGGTGCTTAACTGGTCAATTGGGTCGGCAATACGTTTTTGAATGCGCTTTGCAACAAAATAGACCAACACTAAAACGAATAATGTTAAAAGAATATCGATAAGGATTTTTTTATTAATATAGGCATTGAGACGTTCTAGTCCACCACGAATATAGACGTAGCCTTTAATATTGCCCTCGTAGTTGATCGGTTTGATCAACTCTACATAATCTTCGGTGATCTTTGGTTGCTGCAGCTGTTCAATGTTATCTACACGCAGCGGCACAGGTGGGGTTTTCTTGGCATTGAAACTGGTAAAAAATACAGGTTTGTTTGAAATATCATCGATCGCATAAATGTGTATGTTTTTAACGAGTGGAATGCTTTCAAAAGATTTAAGTCGTTGCTCTTCGGTTTTTCTATCATCAAACAATACTGTAACTTGCGCATTAAATGCGATAATTTCAGCTAAAATATTGAGTTTGTTTATTATTAAAAGTTTTTGTTCTTTTACATCAAGGTAAGTAGATATTGAAATTGATAATGATAAAGACAAGGCTGTAACAAGCATCACTGCGCTGATCAGAGCTTTACGAATACTTGTTTGCGACGTTGATTTAGGCATTATTATGATGAAAGCCGAATATATAATTGGGATAGAATTACCATAAGTCTAGCAAAGACCTATCAAAGTAACTAAAAAATATCCTAAGTTTGTTGTAAAGCTACCTATTTTTATTTTCAGCAGCTTTTTGAGCGCGTTGCGGTATTGAGCTTTCGGCTTAATTAGCTGCTATATACTGCAAACTTATTGGTTTTATGCACCGTTTGATACTCACCAAATTGGCTTTCTAAAATAGGTGGATATTTTAAGAAACTGTTTGCAACAATTGTTAATTTACCTTGTTTAGTCAAATGCTGTTTCGCGCCACTTAAGAATTGTTCTGCTACGGTATAATCAGTCGCAATACCGGTATGAAACGGCGGGTTTGAAATAATTAGTTCGAACTTTCCGCTTACCTTAGCTAAACCATCACTTAATAAAGCTTTGCCGCTGATATTATTAAGCTTTAGTGTTTGCTCCGTTGCATAAGCGGCAAGGGCGCTGACATCTGTACAAGTAAAATTCAATGCTGGATTTTTCAAACCCAAAAAAGTGGCAATAAGACCTGCGCCACAACCAAAATCGAGTACATTCCCTGACTTAATAGTTGGTGCATTCTCAAGCAATATTTTAGTGCCACCATCAAGTTCGCCGTGGTTGAACACGCCAGGAATGCTAATCGCATTAAAACTCAAGCCAGCAACATCAACATTGAATTGTTTGTGGTAACGAGTGATTGCAAATTCAGCTAATGTAGTTATTTCTGTAAATAGATACAAAGCACAATGGCGAGCACTGTCAATTTTATTACTGTATTCACAGTAACTGCTAAATTGCTTTTCAATTGATTTTACACCACTTTTATTTTCACCAACCACCAATAGTTCGGCTTCAGGGTTAATAACTGCACGGATATTATCCAGCGTCATCAGTGCTTCTGGTTTGGCTTTAGGGTAATAATAAATAACTAAATCAAAATTGTGTGCCGCTATTTCATGGCTTACGCAAACATCAATACCTTTGATGCTTTTTGCAAACTCGCCATTTGCATGGTTGTAGCTAAAAGCACTAATCCTACTGTTAGGATTTAGCTGTTGAAGCTGTGACAAAAAACCATCTTGGACAAAATTAACCACTAAAATAGAGTCTGCCTTGAGGTTTTCGCTATTACGAAGTAATAATGAACTAGGGTTGGTTAATGCGCTCATAAATGGCTTTGCCTTTGATTAAGTATGTTATTAACTAATGCGTTCAAACATTAGGTCCCAAACACCGTGACCTAAACGGTGGCCACGTTGTTCAAATTTCGTCAATGGGCGCAAATCTGGGCGTGGTACATAGTCGTTTGTCTGTGATTGGTTTGTAAAGTGCTCAGCTGCTTGCATGACTTCAAGCATGTGTTCAGCGTAATTTTCCCAATCAGTAGCCATATGAAAAACACCGCCAATTTTTAATTTACTACGGAGGCTTTCAACAAATGCTGGTTGCACTATACGGCGTTTATGATGACGCTTTTTATGCCATGGATCAGGGAAGAACAACTGCACTGTGGTAATGCTACCTTCAGCAATGCAATCAGCAAATACTTCAACCGCATCATGTTCAAAAATACGTAAGTTACTAATTCCTGCTTCATCGGCATCCATTAAACAAGCGCCAACACCTGGGCGGTGAACTTCAATACCGATAAAATTAAGGTGTGGTGCGTTTTTAGCCATCTCGACTAATGATTTACCCATACCAAAACCAATTTCTAAAACAACGTCGTTGTCATTACCAAATACTTGCGCTAAATCAAGCATGCCATTTTTGTGCTCAAGACCCATTGTTGGCCAGCACTTTTCAATTGCAGCAGCTTGTCCTTTGGTTAAACGACCTTCGCGTTTTACAAAGCTGCGAATTGTACGAATATATTTACCTTCTTGCTTTGCTTGCTCAAGGTTATCGTTACTTGAATCACTCATATATTTTGGCCTGATGAAAACAACATGTCATAAAATGGTGGCGTATTATCCCTGACCACGGGCTTGATCACAAGGTTTTATCCTTTGTGTATGTTCAGAACTTGATATTTTAACTCACTGCAATAGACTGCTTGCCATCAAGGGTCGAGTTATAAAAGTAATTATTTTGAAGTTAAACAACAGTGACGCAAACTGGTTTTCAGGGCAGGTTGTCGATTGGTATCACTTACATGGCCGTAAAACCTTGCCATGGCAGCTGAATAAAACGCCTTATAAAGTATGGGTGTCTGAGGTTATGTTACAGCAAACTCAAGTTGTAACAGTTATTCCTTATTTTGAAAAATTTATGGCAAGCTTTCCCGATATTATTGCTTTAGCGGATGCAGATGAAGATGTGGTATTACATCACTGGACTGGTTTAGGTTATTACGCCCGAGCTCGAAATCTGCATAAAACGGCTAAAATAATTCGTGATCAATATCAGGGAAAGTTTCCCACAACGTTAGATGAAGTTGTCGCGCTGCCAGGAATAGGGCGTTCCACCGCTGGAGCGGTGTTATCGTTATCACTTGGTCAACATCATCCTATTTTAGATGGTAATGTAAAACGTGTGCTTGCTCGCTACTTTATGGTCGAAGGTTGGTATGGTGTTAAAAAAGTTGAGAACCAATTATGGCAGTTAACAGAGCAGCTTACACCTAAAGAAAGTGTGATTGAGTTTAACCAAGCTATGATGGATTTAGGCGCAAGCCTTTGCTCACGTAGCAAGTTCGAATGTGAGCTTTGCCCATTGAGTACACGTTGCAGGGCATTTAATGAGGGAGTGGTTAAGCAGTTTCCGCACTCTAAACCTAAAAAAATCGTACCTAAAAAAGAGTGTTATCAACTGATTATTCAATGCGATGACCAAGTGTTAATGGAAAAAAGGCCAAACTCAGGGATTTGGGGTGGGTTATTTAGCTTTTTTGAATTTACACAAAAAAGCCAACTTGATGCTTTTTTGGTACAGCAGGGGCTTGGATTAAATACCACCGAAATAACACCATTTACCCATGTGTTTTCACACTTTGAGCTAACTATTAACCCTCATGTGTTAAATGTGAGTAAAATCCCCGATGTAGTTAATGAGCGGCAGTTAGTTTGGTACCCGTTAGATCAGTCAATTGAAGTCGGTTTAGCTGCACCGACTAAAAAGCTGGTTAAACAAATTAGCACAATGGTTTACACTAGCTAATATCTTTCGTTTTAATACAGCATAAGAGATCAATTATGTCACGTACAGTATTTTGTCAAAAGTTACAAAAAGAAGCCGAAGGCCTTGGTTATCAACTATACCCTGGTGAACTTGGTGAAAAGATTTTTAATAATATTTCTAAGGAAGCATGGAGCCAGTGGCAACATAAACAAACTATGTTGATCAATGAAAAGCATTTGAACATGATGGATCCAGAGCACCGCACGTTTCTAGAAGAGCAAATGGTTGGCTTTTTATTCGAAGGCCAAGAGGTGGAGATCGAAGGTTATCGCCCACCAGAGAAATAATTTATAGTTAAAAAGGGCTACTGAAGCCCTTTTTTAATGCTTGCTATTAAATCAGGTCATCTTGCTCTTGGGCGTTACGTACTTGCTCTTTTAAATATTGCGCAACTCGAGAGTATTCAATTTCTAAATTATCACGCAATTCAATTAATTGATCACTGGTTAAGTCTTGCTCTTTACAATGGCTCTCAAAGTCACTGGCGAGCTCGGCAACTTTTTCAGCACCAATGGTTTTCGATATTGATTTTAACTGATGGCAAGCTGAGATAATTATTTCATAATCAGCAGTCATCACACCAGTATTAATTTCTTTAGCTAAAATGTGACTTTGCTCTAAGTACATTTTAAAGAAGCGTAATTGTTTTGCTTCATCATTGTTAATGTATTTGGCAAGCATCTCTAGGTTAATCGGTGCTGTAGGCTTATTTTGTGTTGCTACGACAGGTCCTTGCTTGCTTACATTACTCCAGTTGTTAAGGGTTGCTTCTAGTGTATTTAGTTCAACCGGTTTAGTAATAAAGTCATTAATTCCCACGTTTAAACAGCGCTCTTTTTCACCTTTAAGGGCATTTGCTGTTACAGCGATAATATAAGGTTGAGCATTTATATCTTCTAGCTGAGCGGCTTCATCACGGATTTTTTCGACCATGTCATAGCCTGACATTTTAGGCATGTGTAAATCAGTTAAAATTAATGGGTAATGGCCGCTTTGCCACATTTTTAAGCCTTCTTCACCATTTTCAGCAACCTCTACGCCAAACCCGAGTAAATGTAATTGGTCAGTGAGTACTTGCTGATTTAAAATATTGTCTTCAACAAGTAGTACGAGCTTGTTTTCATCGCGAGCTTGTTCAATATTTAAATAGTTATTAAGGGTTTTAACTGGTTTAACTTCTCTAGGTATGTGAAGGCCAGCAGCAACCAACAGGGACATCATAAAGTTTGATTTACACAGTGGTGCGGCATTTAGGTAAAAAATGTTTTTATGGTTAATAGCTGTTTCGTCTAACTTACTAAGTACCACAACTTGCTGGTTATTATCTTCAAGCGTATACAATAATCGGCGTAGCAAAGAGTTGGTCTTATCCATAGTATCAACACCATCAAGCACCCAAATAATACCGTGAGTGTCTTGATGCTGTTCAATTTCTTCTACCGTTTGTGCTGTAATTGTTCTAGCACCCATAAATGATAAGTAACGATTTAAAGTTTGCTTTCTGGTTGGGTGCTCAGTAACAAGTACAACTCGGTGATCTTTTAATGTGTTTTTATGAGCATATTTAATTTTGTTTTCTGTACTAAATGGCAGCTCTACAACAAAATCACTACCAATCCCGATGTTGCTAGTAACACTGATTGAGCCGAGCATTAGCTCGGTCAAACTTTTACAAATAGATAAGCCTAAACCAGTACCACCGTATTCACGGGTGATAGAGCCTTCAGCTTGAATAAATGGATTAAATATTTCCCGAAGCTGAGTTTGACTCATGCCTTTACCATTATCACTTACTGTAAAACGTAAGGTGAAGTGATCTGTGGTATTTTGTGCTACTTCTACCGAAATGCGCACATAGCCTACGCGGTCATCATTGCTGCTGGTAAACTTAATTGCATTACTGCATAAGTTATAAAGTACTTGGCGGACACGTACCGTATCACCGATTAAATTAACTGGTATATCGGGAGCGATAGCGAGGTCTAATTCTAATTGACGCTTTTTAGCCACAGATGATAATACTCTAGCAACTTCCTCGATTGTATCTGACACTGAAAATGGCGTTGGATCGATGTTGAGTTTACCGGCTTCAATTTTTGAAAAGTCTAAAATATCATCCAAAATCCCCAATAAAGAAAAGGCCGATTCACGAATAATCGTAGTTAAGCGATGTTGCGCGCCATTTAGTTCGGTTTGCCTTAATAAATCAATTGTGCCGATAACACCGTTCATTGGCGTACGTATTTCATGGCTCATAGTTGCTAAGAATGTGGTTTTTGCTTCGCTGGCTTGTTCAGCTCTTTGGCTTGCATTTTCAAGTGCTAAGGTACGGTTTTGTACTTCCGTTTCAAGGCTACTTTGTAGATTCTGTAAATCTCGTTGAGCGATATCATTATTACTAATTGCGTTTTGTACTTGTAATAATAGCTGATTGATATTTTTTGCCACAATATCAAGGCCAATATCTAGTTGCTCATCGACTTTGGTGTTGTAGCTGTTAGATTTTGTAATGCTTTCTAATTCATGGGCAAGCATGTCACTGCTTTTGCGGATCCGATTATTGAGGTAAGCATTAAAAAACAGTGCCAGTAAAAATAAGCTGACAACAGCAAATCCAGCAATAGCCATTGAGAATACTGATGAGTGTTGGGGCAACACGGCTGATGAATTGGATTTTTGTTGAATAATCAATTCACCAACGGGTTGATCATTTAAGTTTAGTTGATGGTGAATAATACCTTGTTCAACTAAGTGTTGGTTTAGTTTCACAGCTGCAATTACTGACTCATTACTGGCGAAAACTAATTGTGCTTGTGTAGTTGGAGTATATCTATATAAGTAATAATCAAACTCAGCATTCAGTGCGACACTTAAATCGAGTAGTTTGTTTGCATTATCTTGCCCTGGGCGAGTTAATGCGTTTACTAAAGGTGTATCTAGTTGCTCGGCTAACTGCAGTAAGCTTACGGAGTTTTGCTCTGCGTTAGCATTTTGTGTGGGGTAAAAGGAGTACGCAACTACAGCGAGTGCGGTTACTGCTAGGTTTATAATTATAAAAAGAGGCAACAGGCCTTTTACAGGAGAAGAAAATTTACTCTGCATTTATTATCCAACTTGTCTATTATCAACCGCAATCTAAACAGTCGCTTCTGTACTTGAAATCAATCCTATCATTTACCAGAAATAATTCACTACGTTTTTAGTGCCTAGATAAACAAAGCATCATTGAAATACCTATGCAGTGCCCAAAATAAAAAGTTATTGCTGCAAAAAACAGCGTACTTTATATTTATTAATCGCTTTGTTTGAAAACTGTGCAAACAGTTATAAAGAATAAAAAAAAAGTTGACTTGAAAGGGCAAAACCAGTTTAATACGCCGCACGCCCAGATAGCTCAGTCGGTAGAGCAGAGGATTGAAAATCCTCGTGTCCGTGGTTCGATTCCGCGTCTGGGCACCATTGTTTTAGTAATAGTGTTTAAATTAAATGATTAAAACATTATTACATGTGCCTTAGCACACAGTTTAGTGTGCCGACTTAGCTCAGCTGGTAGAGCAACTGACTTGTAATCAGTAGGTCAACCGTTCGACTCGGTTAGTCGGCACCATTTATTTTAGATAATTTGAAAAAGAGCACTGACTCGTAATCAGTAATTCATTCAGGTTATCCGCTCGACTTGGTTAGTCGGCACCATTTATTTAGATTTACTGTTAAACTCACGGTGAATCAGCACAGTTAATGTGCCTCGATAGCTCAGTCGGTAGAGCAGAGGATTGAAAATCCTCGTGTCCGTGGTTCGATTCCGCGTCGAGGCACCATTTATTGTTAGATACTTAGATGTATGCGTCATCGAACTACGTTCGATTACAAAATACATACATGTATTTTGCCCTGCGGGCCATCCTTCGGATGTTAAAAATTGTTCCTGACAATTTTTTGCCGCCTCAGTGCACCATTTATTTAAGTTTATCAATCTTCAAAATTGATACGTGCCTTAGCACACAGTTTAGTGTGCCGACTTAGCTCAGCTGGTAGAGCAACTGACTTGTAATCAGTAGGTCAACCGTTCGACTCGGTTAGTCGGCACCATTTATTTAGATAATTTGAAAAGAGCAACTGACTTGTAATCAGTAATTCATTCAGGTTATCCGTTCGACTTGGTTAGTCGACACCATTTATTAAAAGTAAAATGTAGTGTTTATCATATGTTTTACAGCACAGTTAATGTGCCTCGATAGCTCAGTCGGTAGAGCAGAGGATTGAAAATCCTCGTGTCCGTGGTTCGATTCCGCGTCGAGGCACCATTTATATTAAAGCCCTGCACTAGCAGGGCTTTTTTGTTTTTGAAATAAGTTGTTATTTAGATAATAAAGTTTACCTTCTACTTGGCAGTGGTTTTTAATTCTAGCACCTAGCACCTAGCACCTAGCACCTAGCACCTAGCACCTAGCACCTTTCACTTTTAACCTTTTATCTTACTAATCCAGCACTTTAACGCATTGTATGCTAAGAGTTTGTAATGTTATGTAAAGTCAGTTGAGCTATTAGGGCTTGAGTGATTGAATTACACTCAGTAAAAGATGTATTCAGGGTAAAACATGAACGGGCAATTAAAGCCGAGTATTGTTGCATTATCTATGTTGTTTATTGGCGCATGCACAACCTCACCAACTCAACAAGAGCGGGTGCAACAGCTCGAAACACTGCCAAGTAACTGGCAGCAAAATTCTAGTAAAGAGATCGTTGCGGTTGTTGCTGATAATTGGTTGCAGCAACTAGAAAACCCACAAGTATTTGCACTTGTGGAGCAAGCGCTTAAATATAATCAAGCGCTATTGCAAGCAGGTTTTGATGTGGCAATAAAGCAACAGCAGCTACTAGCAACGGGTGCTGCGCTTTGGCCAAGCTTAGACTTATCGGCACGTACAAGCCGCAGTAAAGATAACCGCCCTGTTAGTTATAACAACGCAAGTTCAGCGGATATTGGATTGAGTTATGAAGTTGACTTATGGGGCAAGCTTTCAGCAGCAGAGCGACAAGCAAACTTAGAATACTTGGCAGAGAAGGCAAGCTTTGAGCAAGCTCGTCAACAGCTTGTTGCTGATGTAGTAAGTGGTTGGTTCAATGTGATCACCGCTCAACAATTATTAGAACTCTATAAACAAAGAGAAAAAATTGCAGAGCAAAATCTTTCGATTATTGAGTCGGGTTATCGCCAAGGGCTTAATGAAGCGTTGGATGTGTATTTGACTCGTAATGAACTCAACACTGAACGCTCTAATATTGCCGAGCAGCAAGCAACCTTAACAGAATCAATTCGTGTACTCGAGCGTTTAACTGGTGAATACCCGAAAGGGGCATTGAGCGTTGATGCTGATTTACCTTTACTCGATAACCCCATTCCTATCGGCCTGCCATCGGAGCTGATCACTCGTAAACCAAGTTTAATGGCAAGTTGGTATCAATTATTAAGCACGGATGCTGGTTTAGCTTATGCTCACAAACAACGATTTCCTAGCTTAAATCTGACTGCGTCATTAGGTGATAGCACTGATAGGGTTAGCGATTTATTTTCGCCTTCAAGTTTAGCGTGGTCGCTAGTGGGCAGCATTGCTATGCCAATATTTGATGGCGGTCGCTTAGCTGCTAATGAAGAGCAGGCGCGTTTGACGGTGAAACGTCAAGAGCAAGTTTATCTTGAGTCATTATACGATGCGTTTAGTGATGTGGAAAACGCGATTACCCAAGAGCAGTCACTGCAGCAACGATACGAGAAAACCCTCGAAGCACAAACCAATGCTATTACAGCAGAGCAGCTCTCGTTTGAACAATATCAAAGTGGTTTAGTTGATTACACAACCGTATTAGATGCGCAAGATCGTTCCTTCACTGCGCAAAACTCAGTGATCAATATCAAAAACCAATTAATCCTAAATAGAATAAAGCTACATATTGCCCTTGGTGGCGATTTTTCCGAGCCTAACCAAGAGTCAGAAGAGCAATAATTATGAACAGCAAACTTCGTAAATTTCTAATTCCAACTATTATAATTGCAGTTACTGCGACGTTGATTGTCGTTATTAAAGGTAACCCACCTGAAACCAGACGTTTTGGCTCTGCTCCTAAAGCAAATGTCACTGTGGCTGTTTCTCCACTAGAAGCTAAGCCGTATCAAATAATGATCAATAGCTTTGGCACTGTAAAACCGCGAACACAAAGTATGTTAGTGTCGCAAGCATCTGGGCAAATCATTAAAATTAGTGACCGATTTCGTGAAGGTGGCTTTTTTGATAAAGGTGAAGTGCTACTTGAATTAGATGATAGAGATCATCGTGCCGAGGTCAAATCTGCACAAGCTAATTTACTAAGTGCGCAACAAGCTTTGTTAGAAGAAGAAGCGCGTGGCAATCAAGCACAGACGGACTGGCAGCGCTTAGGTAATGGCCAACAAGCAAGTTCGTTAGTGCTACGTCAGCCACAATTAGCAGCAGCGCAAGCTGAGGTGTTATCAGCACAAGCGCAACTTGAAAAGGCTGAACTTGATTTAGAACGCACAAAAATTAGCGCTCCTTATGCAGGTAGAGTGTTAAGTCGCAGTGTCGATTTAGGGCAAGTCGTTAATAATAATACAGAGCTTGCATCTATCTATGCTATCGACAGCGTTGAAATTCGTTTGCCGATTAAAAATAAAGACTTACCTTTTGTTGAATTACCGGAACAATTTCGTGATGGGGTGAGTAATGAGCAAGGTTCACCGGTAGTTTTTCGTTCTGATCTGGTTGGCTTGCAACAATGGCAAGGGCAAGTAGTACGTACTGAGGGCGCGATTGATTCATCGGCTCAGCAGCTTTATGTCGTTGGTCAAATCAATGATCCATACAAAGCAACTGCTAATAACCAATACCCAATCAAAATTGGCCAATATATAACGGCGCAAATTAAAGGTGTTGAAGTACAAGATGCTATCGTCATTCCAAACAGTGCTATTTACCAAGGCAGTTATGTGTATATTGCAGAGCAAGGTGTCTTAAAACGTAAAGACATCACCTTAAGATGGCAAAATGCCAATGATGCAATTATTGCATCGGGTCTAAAAGCAGGCGACAACTTAGTTATTACACCGCTTGGTCAAGTGAGCTCAGGTACCCAAGTAAATATTATGGGTGAGCAAGCTTACCAAAGTACGCGTGGTAATAAACAAGGCCGAGGTGAGCGCCCAACTAAAGAGCAACTGGAAGCTATGGCTAAAGAGCAAGGCATTTCAGTTCAAGAGCTAATGAAGCAGCGTCGCGAAGCTCGCGGCCAAGGAGCTAAGCAATGATAGCCTGGTTTACTAAAAACCATGTAGCCGCCAATCTATTGCTTATTAGTATTGTATTGGCTGGGCTATTTAGTTTATCAACCCAAATACCTTTAGAAGTCTTTCCTTCATTTGAAGCGGATCGGATTAGCGTAAGAGTAACTTTGCGCGGTTCCACTCCTGAAGATGTTGAAAAAGGTGTTACTATCCGCATTGAAGAAGCGGTACAAGATTTGGAAGGTATTGAGCAAATCTCTAGCAGCTCTTCTGAAGGCTCATCGTCAGTGACCATTGAGGTTGAAACAGGCTACGATGCGCGAGACTTATTGGCTGATATAAAAAGCCGAGTTGATGCCATTAATACTTTCCCAGTGGATGCAGAAAAGCCCGTTGTTGCCCTTGACCAACGTATACGCGAAGTAATAGCGGTGACGGTTTCGAGTGAATATGGTGAAAAAGAAACACTCGAGTATGCTGAAAAAGTACGTGATGATTTGCTACGTATTCCGTTAATTACCCAAGTTGAACTAAGCGGGGTGCGTGATTACGAAATTGCTGTTGAAGTAAGCCAAGATATATTACGTCAATATGATTTAAGCTTAGCGCAAATTTCATCTGCGATTTCTCGTTCAAGTACTGATGTCTCTGCGGGTAACTTAAAAACCGAAGGTGGTGAAGTACTTATTCGTTCAAAAGGTCAGGCCTATCGTAAAGATGAGTTTGCTCAAATTGTTGTTAAACAACAAGCTGATGGCACTATTATTCGTTTAGGTGATATTGCCAGTATTACTGATGACTTTGAAGAAACCCCTGTACGCACCCGTTTTAATGGTAAACAAGCTGCATTTATCGATGTTTATCGTATTGGTCCGCAAAGTGCTATTGGTGTGGCTGATGCAGTAAAAGACTACATTAATGAACAGCAAGATAGCCTACCACAAGGCTTTCAGCTCAGTTATTGGGACGATGATTCGCAAATTGTTAAAGGTCGTATTGCCACACTAACAACCAATGCGATTCAAGGTGGTATTTTAGTACTGGCACTACTGACACTATTTTTACGCCCAGCTATTGCGATATGGGTGTTTGTGGGTATTCCGGTATCCTTTATGGGCGCATTTTTAGCGATGCCGTTGTTTGGTATAACGCTCAATATAATGAGCTTATTTGGTTTTATCTTAGTACTGGGTATTGTTGTTGATGATGCGATTGTCACCGGTGAAAATGTCTACACTCATTTAAAAACCGCCGAGTCGGGTGAGCAAGCGGCAATTCGCGGTACGCAAGAAGTTGCAACGCCCGTTACCTTTGGTGTTTTAACAACGGTAGCGGCATTTTTACCGTTGGCATTCATTGAAGGTGGCCGTGGTGCTTTGTTTGCACAAATTCCTGTAGTGGTTATTCCGGTATTATTGTTCTCGTTAATTGAATCTAAATTTGTGCTACCTGCGCATTTAAAATACATCAAATTACGTAACCAAAAATCTGAGCCGTCTAAATTAGAACGACTACAGCAGCGTTTTGCAGATGGTTTTGAAATGGCGATTATGAAGTACTACCAGCCGATCTTGAACTTGGCGCTGAAAAATAAGCTGGCAACGGTAAGCTCGTTTGTTGGCATATTTTTAATAATTTTAACGCTTATATCGAGTGGTTGGACTAAGTTTGTATTTTTCCCGCGGATCCCAAGTGAAACTGTGCGAGCTAATATCACTTTCCCAGCCGGTACACCATTTGAAGTGACTAACAAATACATAGTGCTGATGTCAGATAAAGCTAAAGAGTTACAAGATAAATACCGTGATGAAGACGGCGAGAGTGTAATTCTTAATATCTTGGCAAGTACCGGGGGGCGTGGTGGTGCGTCAAATACAGGTTCAGTGCGTTTTGAAATCACGCCTGCTGAAGAGCGCGACTCAGATATTGGATCGCAGCAGTTATCGAGTGAATGGCGTGATTTAATTGGTGTGATCCCTGGGGTTGAAAGCATGACCTTTAGGGCTGAAATTGGCCGAAGTTCAGATCCAATCAATGTACAACTGTCAGGCAGTACCATTGAAACATTGGAAACCGTCGCTGAGAAAATCAAACTGCGTTTAGCCACTTATCCTACAGTATTTGAAATTGCAGATAGTTTGTCAGATGGTAAAGAAGAGCTGCAAGTTGAGCTGACTGATCAAGGTTTAGCACTTGGCCTAAATCGTACTGATGTATTACAGCAAATTCGTAATTCGTTTTTTGGCTCGCAAGCACAACGTATTCAGCGTGGCCGTGACGATGTCCGTGTGATGGTGAGATTACCATTGGATGAGCGTCGCTCAGTGGCAGATTTAACTGACATTTTAATTGACTTACCTGATGGTGGCACTGTGCCGTTATCCCATGTTGCAAAGTTAGTAACCGGTGAGAGTCCGTCGAGTATTCGCCGTATTGATCGCTACCGTACATTAAATGTTACCGCTGATGTTGAGAAGAACAACACTAATATGACGGTTCTTCAAGCTGACCTTAAAGGGTATTTAGACGAGCTAGTACAGCAATATCCTGGTGTTAATTACACCTTAGAGGGGGAGGCGAAAGAGCAGCGAGAGTCATTTGGCTCACTTGCTTGGGGCTTGTTGTTTGTGTTCTTTATTATTTATGCCTTACTAGCAATTCCGTTTAAGTCATACTTGCAGCCGCTAATTGTCATGAGCGTGATCCCATTTGGTATGATAGGTGCTGTGATGGGGCATTGGATCATGGGGATGGATTTAACCATTATGAGTATGCTTGGCATGCTTGCACTGGTTGGTGTTGTCGTGAACGACTCTCTGGTATTGGTTGACTATATAAACAAAAAGCGCAGTGAAGGTGGTGATTTACTTGAAGCGGTCAAACGTGCTGGTGCAGCCCGTTTTCGCCCCGTTATGTTAACGAGTTTAACTACCTTCATTGGCTTAATGCCACTGTTGTTTGAAAAAGCCACACAAGCGCAGTTTTTGATCCCGATGGCGGTGAGCCTTGGTTTTGGCATTATCTTCGCAACTTTTATTACCTTGTTATTAGTACCCGTTAATTACTTATTGATGGAGCGAGTACAAGGCTGGTTTAAATAATTAATTATTCCCCACGACTAATTTGGTTGTGGGGAATAGGTTGCAAATTTCTCAAACTATTTTTTCAAGCTGAGGTAAACTAACTACAAAGTAGTTAAATTCAAAGGCTTCAACATGATTGAATACCCAGTTGACCAACTCCCTCAGCTTATTGATGAGCTTCTGCAATGTGATACCACAGAGCGTAAAAACAAACTTTTAGCCGATGCTAAAGAAATTCTCTCAACTGAGCATTTATCATTATTGTTTGAGGCATTGCCAAAAGAGCAGCGTTTAGATATTTGGCAGCTATTAGATGAAGATACCCAACACGAAATATTTATAAATTTAGGCGCAGACAGCTGTCGTTGGTTATTACAGTCTCTTGATGAAGCTGCGGGTTTTAAATTACTTGATGAAGTCAGTGTTGAAGAATTACTCGAGCTTGAAGAGGTTATCCCGGAGCGCTTTGTTGAATATGCTCGCCAACAGCTCGATGAAGTGCAAACTAAGCAATACGAATTAGCGCAGCAATACAATCCAGAACAATTGGGTCACTGGCTCGATTTTGATGCCATTAAAGTATCAGAAAAGCTAACTGTTGCGGGAGCGCGTAAAATATTACAAAAAGGCTTACCGCAATATACTGAAGTGATCTATTTGGTGAGTCGAAAAGGCACCTTAATTGGTCAGGTGTCAGTCAATGCATTATTTAAAGCGAATGATTCGGACACACTACTGAGTTTTGCTGAACATGATGTGGCATCTTTACATGCTGATGATGACTTGTATGAAGCTGCGGAAGTGGTGATCCACAGTGAAAGAATGGCAATGCCTGTAGTGAATGTCGATAACAAATTACTTGGTCGCTTAAAAGTCACTTCAGCCTACGAACTACGTCAAGAAATAACCGATGAAGCTGCAGCTAAAGCCGGTGGTTTACGCGAAGACGAAGATCTATTTGCCAGCGTACGCAAAAGTGCTAAAAACCGAGGGATTTGGCTAGGTATTAATTTAGCCACGGCATTTTTAGCGTCGTGGTTTATTGGCTTGTTTGGTGCGACAATTGAACAAGTTGTTGCACTTGCAGTATTAATGCCTGTGGTAGCTTCAATGGGGGGGATTGCTGGCAGTCAAACACTTACCGTTATTGTACGTGGTTTAGCACTTGGCCAAGTTACAGATTCAAACCGAAAAGCTTTACTTAAAAAAGAGCTTCGAGTTGGTGCGGTAAATGGCTGTGTATGGGCTATGGTTATAGGTGTACTTACGTATGTGTGGTTTAGTGATGTGATGCTGAGTATTACTATTACAGTCGCTATTTTACTCAATTTAATAGCAGCTTCTTTATCTGGTGTAGTGATCCCATCGATTTTAGATAAAATGAAAATCGATCCGGCGTTATCAGGCTCGGTAATTTTAACTACTGTAACCGATATTGTTGGCTTTGTGACATTCTTAGGGTTAGGCAGCTTACTGTTGCTTTAATGTGTATAAACTACTTTAATACTACTTTATAAACAGTTATTTAAATAAAAGGAAAAGGGATGAGTATAGAGTTAAATGGAAAATTATTAATAGGGGCCTGTTTAGCAATTGTCAGTAATGGCGTTTTGGCAAATGATGATAAATTAACTGAAGACCCAACAAAAGTTGTTACGCAGTTAGGGGCTAGTTACTCAGATGAAGTTAAAGTCAGCGGTTCACTTAGTTTAGACCCAATAAGAAAGCTAAATGCAAGTATTAGTCTAGAAAGTGAAGAGTGGCGATTTGGTGGTTCTTGGTTATTTGATATTGGTATCGTCAATTTTAATTTTGGCAAGCAAGCATTTGACCATGGTGCTGAAAAAACCAGTTACAGTGTGGGTACATTCATGCCGTTGAGCTACTTTGATATAGAACCGATGGGGTGGCAAATATTTGCTATGGGCGGATATAGTCACACTGAAGGTGATATTGCGTGTGAAACAGAGTCAAATAATTGCCCTATAATCGAAATGCCTTCTACGGATGGCTGGGTATTAGTACCAAATGCTACTAATGGTGGGTATTTAGGGGCTTTTGCATTAAAACCATTAGCAGGGAATTGGACATTAATTACTGCTGCTGCCTATTCAATGGGTTCTGATGATTACTCTGGTTACTTTGCAGCCTTAGGCGCTAGTTATCAAATAGATAAACGACAAAAGTTAAAGGTATTTGGTGCGACTCAAAATAGCGATTATGGCTCAGATACAAACCTTGGTGTAGGCTATACTTATCAATTCAATTAATTGCAGTTTTATTACTGGTTTATGAATTTTTATTGAATAAGTGGTTGCAGGCTATTAACTACTACTTTTATATAATATTGTAGTTATCTCACTAATACGAGATTCATCTATTTTAAAGGAAAGATAATGACTAAGAAACCAGCTAAAGCTAAGAAAAACGACGTAAAACTTGCTAAAAAAGAAGTGAAATCAATTAAAAAAGAAATCAGCGCACGTAAAGAAAAAGTAGCAAAACAAAAAGCAAAAATTGGTAAGCTTAAAAAAGCACTGAAAAAAGTGGCGTAATTTCGCCACTCAAACATGCTGATGACTGATATGTAGCTTATTTATCAGTCATGGTATGTAAATAAACCGTTCTTTGGCAATTATGAAATATTTTTAAATTGCCAGATCACTTCTTTGTTATCATCTTTTGCCAGCGCACAGCTCCCGATATAATCGTGTAATATTTGTTAATATCCTTAAGCAAATATGTTTTAATCAATATATCGCTTTACTGCATTTCGACTTCATGAGAAAAATTTACTTTTTTTTAGTTACTTTTATGTGCATTACATCCAAGGTAGCTCATTCATCTGAGCACTTTAGCGATCACGAACAGTTTTGCTTACAGCAACCCGAAAAAGAGTGCTTAACCTATATAAATGAAGTCATCGAGCAATCGGCGTTACACTCAACCCAATGGTATAAAGCTAAGTCTTATTTATTTGATTATTACTATGACAAAAATGACTACGCAAGCTTAAAGCTTGTTGTTGAACCCTTTGCAGATCGAAATGATTTACCTAAAGTTTTTAAAGTGCAAACGTATTTTTATTACGCCAAAATGTTACGTTATTACAATGATAATGAACGTGCAAAAGTATATGCAACCAAAGCTTTTAACGATATACAGCAAATGTATGAATCGTTTTCAGATCCAATGCGGATACTGGAGTTGGCTAATTTACAGTATGTTTTTGGTAATAAAGAAACCGCTTTCCAAATGCTATTAAAAACCGAACGAAAATTTGGTAAAAGTAAAGACCCCATTTTCAATTTTGAATTACATTCTAATAAGGCAAATGCTTACCATGCTCTTGGTGATTTAGAAAATGCTAGAAAGAGCCGCAAGCAAGCACTTGACTGGATTTACCCCACACAGCATCAAAATAAAATTATTGTAGCGCAAGGCAATTTAGCTCGTACTTATCAGTTGCTCTCAGAGTATAAGCAAGCAAATAAATACTATGTTGCAGCATTAGGCAATATGGTCACCCCAAGCGATGACATTATAAAGGCAACCTATAAGTTAAGGTTGGCACAGGTGAATTGGCAAGCTGCAGATAATGAGCAGGCTATAAAGTGGCTAGCAGCGGTGGATCACGCGTATTTGCGCCCGCACCATTTAACGCTTTATAATCAGCTTAAAGCAACCTTACAGCAACACTAAGATTTATTTAAATTAGTATTTGGCACTAAATACTAATGCTAATTTTATTTCTGCCATCTGACTTTGCTCTATATAATGCGGTATCTGCAGCGCATATAAGCGCTTCACAAGTACGATATTGATTATTAAATTCGCAGGCAATACCTTGGCTAACACTAATCTTAACTTCTGGCGGTAAGCCAATATCTGTAAATGTCATGGCATTAATTTGTTGTTGAATATGTTTAGCAACAACGCTGGCACTGTCACGATTACAACGCGGTAATATAACCGCAAATTCTTCACCGCCATAGCGAGCGGCTAAACAGTCTCTTGATGGTATACATTGTAAAATCACTTTAGCTATTTTTTGCAAACACTTATCGCCTTTAATATGACCATAGCTATCATTAAACTTTTTAAAGTGATCAACATCAATGAGTATACTACTCAATGGCTGGTGGCTTTGAATGCTTTCTGACCAATATTTATTTAATGATTCATCTAATGTGAAACGATTAGCAAGCCCAGTTAAATGATCTGTAGATGCTTGTACTTTTAATTTGTTATATGTTGCTTTGTGAATACTTAAATCATGTAGAATGCAGACATAAAGTTTTTGTGCAGATGCTATACTTTCTGGCATATTAGAAATAGATAAATCGGCTTCCAGTATACTGCCATCCGCTTTATTTATTTTTACTTCATTAGGACCAAAGTTAAGGCGAGTATCTTTTATATCTAACCAGTTTAGTAACGTATACATGTATTTGTCGCGATCAGTTTCGTGTAAAAACTGTAGCAAGCTTTGCCCAATCAATGATTGCTGAGAGTTACCTAAAAGTTGTGCCGCCATCGGATTAACAAACTCAAAGGTGCCTTGCTCATCGATGATAAAAATACCTTCACTAGTGTCGTTGAATAATTCAATTAAAGCACCAAACTGTAAATGAGAGAGGCAGGTTGAAAGGCTTTTACCAGTTGTTGCGGATTGCTTAATTACACTAAGTATTTGGTTATTGTTGTTTGTTTGCTTAGACACGTTTGATCCTTCGCTTTCGCATACGTTTTGGTGTCTATAAATTTACTTAAAAAAATGCAAATAAACCTTCTGGTAACCTTCTGGTTTTAATATGTTGAATTGTAATGTTTTATTTTAAATATTGAAACATTCAAACGCTAAGGATCTTGCTTGTTTAGGTTTGTTGATTGCAGACTGGGCTCAGGCTTAATTTTCGCTCTTACAGAGCAATAATGCCTTGTTTTAGTGTTGCTTCCTGCTCGCATGTTTACAGGTAGAAGTATTTTATTCATTGTTAGAATGGCGCTGCTTAACATAGCTTATTTGAAAGGCTTTGTGACAAAGCCTCTCGAAATTAGTTTTACCCTTCATTTTTGATTTGTGGATCGGCGCTTTCATAGTTATCACCGTTATACTTTGCAGTGAAAATCATACAAGCTGTGCCGCTATTTTCATCTGAATCTGAAATTTGAATAGTTTTACCAGCGTTAGTTACAAGGTAGCTAAAATCTTGAGCACATTCCCCTTCAATATTAGTAAACTTGGCACTAGTAAACTTAAAACCTTGTTTAAAAGTTGTCTCATTTAACGTATAAATGCCTAGGCTGTTTCTTTCGTTAACTGTGCCACCACCTGATACTTGTTGGCCATCTTGGAAGTAAGTAAATATCGCTTCATTATTGCTGTCGAGTACAATATTTACTGTAAAATTGTAAGTTTGACTTTCGATCATGTAGTACCTTCTTATTATTTCTTATAGATCAAAGTTAGTTATACCTAACTCGGTTAATTTGTTTTTGATGCTGCTGATATTATTGGTTTTGTTTAAGCAGCTGTAAGCTTGCACGAGCGGGTAGATTAACTTTATGCTTTTGCTTCCATTATTATTTTTCTCTATAGTGTGTATAATTTCTTGGCATAAAGCGTGTTTGGCTAGTTTGTCTTTCGCTAGTTTTGCTTTTATTAAGTATATTTTTATAAGGTCAGTGTTGTTTTCTATTTCTGCTGCATCATTAATTGCTTCGTTAAAATAACTGTTGTTTTCAATTTTAAATAAAAGGCTTTCAGCTTTCTCGAAGTTACCACGATTGATAAAGTAGTGTATTAAGCTGATTTGCATGTTAACAACACTTGTGTTTGAAAGGCCATTACTATCAATATAACTGATAATTTCATCCGTTTTATTACTTGTCTTATTTATATCTAGTAACATTAATTGATATGACAGCGCTCTGTAATATTTACGTTTGAAATTTTCATTCTCAGGGTCTTGTATACGTGCTTTACTTATTGTAAGCATTGCTTTTTCGGAATTTAAATAAGCGTTATTTTGTTCTGTGAAATAAGTTAAAAGATAACTTTGTTGCATGTAAATATTAAATATGTCGCTAAGGATACTTGCATCATCAGGCTTTTGTATAAGTAAGGCATTTAGCTGATCACTGGCTTGTTCAAGCATTGCTAGTGCCTCGTTCAAATTACCGAGTCTTTCATCAATACTGGCAAGCCAACTAATCGTATCTGCTTTATCTCGCAATAAGTTTTTATTATTGGGTTTAAGCTCAAGGGCTTTGTTTTTCAGGGTTAGCGATTTCGTAAAACTTTGCTTTGCAGCAGTATAGTTGAGTTGCTTTAAATACAGGGAGCCTAATGAGTTATGGGAATACGACAGCTCCATAATGGAGTTAAAATCATTGGCTGCTAATGAATACATTTTCTCACTGTAAGCGTGGTATTTTTTAAACAGTGGCTCACTGGCAACGTAATCATTTTTATCATAACTTAACTGGCCCAACCAAAAGGCATTGGCACCTGCAAGGGTTAGCAGCTCTAAATTGTTTGGCTGTGCTATTAATAATGTTTCAAGGCGAATGCGGGCGTTTTCAAAGGCGGTAAAGGCTTCGTCTGTTTTTCCGCGGGAATAGGCCACTTCGCCCATGGCCTCAAGGGTTTGTGCATATTGAAAGCGGTTGTTAAAGTCAGCTTGGTTATCGGTGAAATTAAATAACGAGTCGTTATCCTGTTGGTTAGTAAAATATTCCAGCGCTTTATTACTAATCCCATCAAGTAAGTCCATGCGTTTAACGCTACGCAATTTATCGGCAAATTCTCCGACCATAAAACCGAGTAGGCTTTCTGCCTCTAAACGCTTTTGTTGGGCTATTTGCTCTGCATGGTAACTGCGCACGCTCATAAAACTGGCAATAAAGCTAAGCAAAATAAGTGCAACTGCGGTGGCTTGCAACACTCTTTTTTTACGTTTTGCTCGGCTATTTGATGCTTTGATCAAACTAAGCTCGTCAGGGGAGAGGCTAAACATAGCATTATTAACAAGGCTTTGTGCTTCTTGCAGTGGTTTGCCTTGGGCTAATAAATAATCGCCGTGCTTTTGTTCGTTTAACCAGCGAACGGTGGTGATTTGTAAGCGACTTTTAATGGCTAAGCTTTGTTGGTGCTCTTTTACCCAGTCGATTGCTCGTTGCCAATGACGTAGTAGTGCTTCATGAGCCAAACTAAAACAGGCTTGGTTATTTTTAAGGTGAGATACAAATAAGCGGCTATCGACCATCGCTTGTGCAAGCTGGATTTGTGCAGGATCGGTGAGCTCATCCCAACGTGCAGCGCGGCTAGTGAGGGTCTCACCATCGACATGCAGGGTAATTAGTTTTGATAAAACCATGCTGAGCTGTGCTTGCTGTTGTTTTGGCAGCTGCGTAAATACGTGCTCAGCTTTTTGGCCAATTGCGCCCTCTATGTTGCCTAATGCTTGATATTCAGAGACTAATAGCTCATCGTTTTCGCTGCGTTGTAAGTACAGTTGTTGCAAGGTGTATTGCAACATTGGCAGGGCATCGGGGTTATTGGCGGTGTCGTTACAGAGAGTTTCATCCAGTGGTGTTTGGTGCTCAGGATCAAGCTGCCAACTAAGCCCAGCGGCTAAAGCCGGTAGGCGGATCATTTGCTTAAGCTCAGAGCGGGTTGGTGGCAGTAAATCAAAGTGGGCGCCATTGGCTTTGCCTGCCATTAAGCTGGGTTGATTAACCACGTGTGGATAAAAGTCATTTCGACAGGCGCTAAATATAATCATGTAGTTACTGGTGGCTAGTAACTCTATAATTGATAAAAAGTGGCTGCGCTCTGACTCACTAAAAATGGGCGATGAAAGTAATACTTCTAACCGGTCAATAAATAAAAACAAATAGGGTTTAATATCGCTGTTTTGCTGGCTTAAAGCCGTTTGGCAGTAGCTAATGACGTGCTCTGGTGTGTTTTGTAATAACTCGCTCAGAGTTTCGGCACTCATGTTGCTGAAAACGGGAGCATCGTTTATTTCTAAATCAAGTAGGGTAGAGGCTAAATCGAGTAATAGTCGGCCTTTACTTATATCAGCAAAATCAAGCTGACAGTATGACTCAACTCGAAAGCCATCAAAACCTGACTCACTCATTAATGCGGGCAAAATACCTGCATTGACCAGTGATGATTTACCTGAGCCGCTAGCGCCAAGCAATAAACTAAAAGCCCGGCCATAACTTATTTGTGCTGATACGCGTTGTAGCAACGTGGTAATTTGTTTTGTTCGACCAAAAAATACTTTCGCTTCGTTGGGTGTAAATGCACTTAAGCCAACAAAGGGGGAGCTACCTTGCCATTTTGCGTGAGTTGCTTTTTGTTCTTCATTTAATGGGAAATCTATTTTGGCAATAACGCGGTAGCCGCGTTTACGGATTGTCTCTATGTATTGCGGATCATTGGCTTTGTCATCAAATACTTTACGTAATTGCGTGATGACTTTGTGTAGGGGATTATCGCCTACCGCGACCGTAGCCCAACAGTGATTAATGATCTCTTCACTGCTAACTAATTCTCCTTGTTTTTCGCATAATAACAATAAAACATCCATCGCTTTGGGCTCAAGCTGTTTGAGTTGCGCGCCTCGTCTTAGACTATTGGTGGCCGGATTTACTTGCCATTCACCAACAAAGAAAACAGATTTACTCATGCTGGGCTCATTATTGTTATTGTTGAAATTGAGGTGTTCTTAATAGTTTAGTTTAATCCTACTGTAAGCAGTAAGTTAATACAATGTTCTGAGTTTAATGTTCACTCGCTATATTAAACTTTTATGTATGACTTACATGACTTTATGTAAAGCTTGCTTGACTTTTTGTTTGGCATTGACAATACTTAGTCAAGTTTACTTGACTAAGAAGGTAGGATCATGAAGCAACAAACAGGATTGACATTCAAGCAACGCAACAAACTCAATACAATTTATTTAGCAAAGTGGACTTTGGGATGGGTTTTAACGTTGGCGCTGGCGTCAATAGGGCCGGGATCATTATGGGCTGAAACGAATACATTATTTAGCATAGTGGCGGTGATAATAAATATATGCGCGGGGATAATGATGATTATGGCAAATAAACGTCATTTATCAGGCTTGGATGAATTGCAGCAACGGCTACATTTAAATGCGATGGCGATTACCTTAGGTGGCAGTTTAGTTTTCGGCTTAGCTTATTCGGTATTGCAAACGAGTGGGGTCATTTCGTTACGACAAGGTATTTCTCACTTAGTGATGTTTATGGGGATAACTTATTTCGTGTGTGTTGTACTAATGACTAAACAGCTTGGCACAGAGGAAGAGGAATGAAAAACCGCCTTAAAGTGTTACGTGCAGAGCATAATTTAACGCAAGCAAAACTAGCAGAGTTACTCGATGTATCAAGGCAAACGGTTAATGCGATTGAAAAAGGTAAGTTTGATCCTAGTTTACCGCTTGCGTTTAAAGCTGCTCGGTTATTTAAATTAACAATTGAAGATATTTTTCAAGATGAAGAAGCATAAGCACGACCAATACGCAGAGTGTAGTTTATTTATTGGGCAACTAATTGCGGTTTTCGTTTAGTCATTTGTAATGCACTGAGTAACCACATGATAAAGCCACCGCTAAATAAAGCAGCTGCCACATAACCGGTTTGATTCGGTAGAGCGCCTTGTGCAATAGCTAAGCCACCAACCCAAGGACCAATTGCATTTGCAGTATTGAATGCGCATTGTACAAGTGCGCCAATCATTGCGTGGCCATGTGGAGATACGTCCATTAACATAGTTTGGATAACCGTGCCCAATCCTACACTAAAGCCAATAAAAAATATGACTGCATAAAGTAGCCAAATATGCTGGCTTGCAAGTACGTAACTTACAGCAAAAATAATAGCGCCTATTAATGCTGCACCGGTCGTTTTAAGCGGAGAATGATCCGCTGCTCTACCTAGTACATAATTTCCTAGCGTACAGCCAACCCCAAACATCACCATTGCGATTGAGATGGTGTAGGCTGGTGTATGGGTGACCACTAAAATTGTATCTGCAATATAGGTATAAATACAAAATACGCCCCCAAAGCCAACAATAATGATGCCTAATATTGACCAAACAAGCTTGTTCTTCAATACACTTAACTCGCTTAATAACGACGAAGGAGCTGCATTTTTTGTATTTGGGATATATTTTACAATAAGTACTAAAGCAACAAGTGCCAAAACTGCGGTGCCTGCTAAACAATAACGCCAGCTAAAATTTTGCCCGATTAAGGTGACCATTGGCACACCAACAATCGTAGCGATGGTCAGCCCCATAAATACTTTAGACATGAAACTAGCACGTTTATTACTAGGTGCTATATCTGCAGCTAATAAAATAGCTACGGCAAAATAAGCGCCATGGGGTAAACCGCTTAAAAAACGAAATAATATAAGTTGCTCTAATGAATTTGCAAATGCACTTAAGCCGTTAAATACAAACATCATCGACACAAACAATAGTAAGGCATTGCGTTTTCGCATGTTAGCTGTAGTGATCATAAATACTGGGGCACCAATCACGACGCCAATTGCATAGGCGCTAATGGTATAACCACTTTGTGCTGGCGTTGCGGCAAATGTTTCACTGAATAACGGCAACATAGGCATCATCGAAAACTCCGATAACCCTAAAATAAAAGTGCCCAGAGCAAGTACTAACAAAATAGCGGTCGTACTTAACGTATTAGTGGCTGCGCTGATATCAGCTGACATAGATAACCCTTGTAAAAAGATAGACGATAAAAATGTAAATGATTTATTTAATAAAAAGCTGAGAACTACAATTTTGAAGAATGAATTAAACCGCAATTGTATGATAAAAATAAGACAGCGTCTTATCCAAAAAACGGTGAACTTAGATCTTAAAATATGGTGTTAGATTGAAGCGTTCTTACTCGAATAGGAACGTTCTAATTTTAATGGAGGAATTTTACATTTAAGCAGTCAGTATTACCAGTGTTCGGTTTGAAAGTAAGTGTATAAATGTTTGGTTTTAGCAACTTCATGGGGAATGCAACTTTTTGCTAGCAAATAAATACTTTCAACAGTGATAAAAAATGATCTTTAGTGACAAAAAGCAGGTATTGTGGTGTTTAGATTTAAAACCATTTCAATAGTTGTACGGAGATCGTAAATGAAAGCGCTTGTTAGTTTTGTATGTGCATTGGCTATTTTGTTAGTCGTGTTACCTGGGCCTTTATATAAATGGCATATATTGGATTTAAGTACCGCGTTTACAGGTATTCGCTTTGGTGTGTATGCAGGCGTTGCCGGTTTAGTATTATTGGCTGTGCAACTACTATTTATGCGTAAAAACATTAATTGGTTAGCAACAATTGTGAGTGCTGTTTTTGCCATTGTCGCAGTGGCTATGCCATTGAGCTTAATGAATAAAGCCAAAGGCGTACCGCCAATTCATGATATTTCAACGGATGTTGCAGCACCACCAGAGTTTGTAGCAATTGCTGCAATACGCGTGGATGCCCCAAACCCTGTTGAATATGCAGGTGCCGAAACCGCAGCTCAGCAGTTAAAAGCGTACCCTGAACTAGTTACCTTGAAGTACACGGATAATACAAAAACAGTGTTTGGCGTGGCTAAAAATGCCGTTGAGCAGTTAGGATGGGAATTAGTGAGTGCCGATCCATCACAAGGTATTATTGAAGCGACCGACACCACTGCGTGGTTTGGTTTTAAAGATGATGTGGTTATTCGAATCAAAAGCAAGCAAGGTATCACGTTAGTTGATGTGCGTAGTAAGTCGCGAGTCGGAAAGAGTGATTTAGGAAAAAATGCTGCGCGTATTCATGAGTTTATTGAGCAAATTAACCCCCAGCTAACAGCGATTTAGTTATATTCGTTTAATAGTGCCCTGTAACGGGGCATTATTAATTTTATCAGCGCTTGTCATGATCTTTTAAATAATCACGATTTATCCCGTATTGCTATTATCTTGCTATGAGTAGCCTAGGTGCGACAATTTGTCACGTGTTCAGCTTTATTGCCAAACGATATACTTTGCTCATTCTAAACTTGTTGTAAATAAAGAACATAATGAACAACCCTCAGTCACTTTCAAATTCAAAGCATGTATTAAACCCAATTGCACTTTGGATTGCCTGTTTACTTTCTCCTTATGCACTGGCAGACGATTCAATTGAAGTTATTGAAGTTCAAGGTCAGCACCTAAATGCGCATGAACGTTTGGGCTCAGCTGAACAATTGCTGAGTGACTTGGGCGTTGATTTTTCTGCCGCGGGTGGCGTGTCGAGTTTACCTATTTTAAATGGCATGATGGGTGATCGAGTAAAAATTTTGGTTGATGGTGCAGATATAACAGCTGCGTGTGGTAATCAAATGAACCCACCATTATCGTATATTTCAGCCAATCAGGTTGCTTCTTATCGTGTTGTTGCTGGAGTATCACCGGTTAGTGCAGGAGGAGACAATATTGCCGGGGTTATTCAAGTAAATTCAATAGCACCACAATACAGTGATAAGGCCGAGTTTGATTGGCATTCGGGGTATGTATCTGCTCAATATCGCAGTAGTAATAATGCTCAAGCTGTGGGAGTCGGTGCAAGACTTGCAAGTGATTCGGTGAGTATTAACTATCAAGGGTCATTTGAAGATGCTGACAGCTATGAAGATGGCAATGGTGACTTAGTACTTGATACACTTTATCGTGTACAAAACCACGCATTGACAGCGGCGGTTCGTGATGAAAAACAACAACTCGTTGTAAAGCTAACCCATCAAAAAATTCCTTTCCAAGGTTTTCCTAATCAATACATGGATATGACCGATAACACCAGTTATGGGTTGATCAGCCAATATAAACGCACTCTTGAAAGCGGTGAGTTCCAAGCACAAATTAACTACAACGATGTGAAGCACGAAATGGGTTTTTTCACGGCTGAAAAAACCGGCATGATGCCGATGAATACCGACGCCCAAGATATCAGTTATCAACTTAATTGGCGTTTAGAACTCGACAAAGACACCACATTATTATTAGGACAAGAATACTTTGGTTATCGCATTGATGATTGGTGGCCTGCGATTGAAGGTTCAATGATGATGGGACCGAATGATTACGTAAATATAAATGATGGTGAACGCGATCGCTACACTGCTTTTGCCGAGTTACAAAAGCAGCTAGATAAAAAGTGGTGGGTATCAGCGGGCGCACGAATTGAATATGTGCACACGGATGCTGGCGAAGTACAACCTTATAGCGATATGACCATGGATGGCGGCATGGATGATATGTCAGGTATGGATTCAATGGGTGATATGTCGGGTATGGGCGACATGTCAGCCATGATGATGGATGATCCAAATCAAGATGCAGCAATGGCATTTAATGCTATGGATAGAGAACGCAGCGATACATTAGTTGATGCAAGCCTACTCGTGCGCTATCAAATAACAAATGAAGATGAGCTAGAATTTGGCTTAGCACGTAAAAATCGAGCCCCTAATTTATATGAACGCTACAGTTGGGGAGTGAGTACCATGTCAACCAGCATGATTGGCTGGTTTGGCGATGGTAATGGCTATATAGGTGATCCAGATTTAGCCGCTGAAACCGCGCATACGGTGAGTGCCAGTTATACTAAATCAGCAACAGATGGGACTTGGCAAGTAACTGCTAATACGTGGTATACACAGGTGAATGATTATATTGATGGCGCAGTTGTTGGCAGTACAAACCGTACTGATATGCCATTAACACAACGTAATACATTAAAATTTACTAATTTAGATGCCACACTCTATGGCGGCAAGCTAGAAAGCATTGTTCGCGTTGTTGATAGTAAAAAGGCTGGTACTTGGGATTTAACCGCAGCTATTACTGCAACCCATGGTGAACGCGACGACAGCGATGAGCCTCTTTATCAAATAATGCCATTGCACAGTAAAATTGCTATAGACCAGCAACTTGGTAAATGGCAAAACTCACTTAGTTGGGAGTGGGTTGATAGTAAAACCCGTGTTGATCCACGACGTCTTGAAAATTCAACGCAAAGTTATAGTGTGCTTAACCTGCAAACTAAAGCAACCTGGGATAAGTTAACAGTGCAATTAGCCGTTACTAACTTATTAGATGAATATTATCAGCAGCCACTGGGTGGAGTGAGTATTGCTGAGTTTAAAGCTGATATGAGTCAAGGCTTTAGCCAGCTTGCAGGGCAGGGGCGTTCAGTTAATATTGGTATGAGCTACAGCTTTTAGTAAACAACAACCGTGATAGCCTTGCTATCACGGTTTTAGTTATTTGATTGGAAGGGAGATATCGGTAATTAAAGCACATTCATCAACAACTTCATGAATAAGGTTGAAGTAATGAAAAAACACGGAAAGTCTCTAATATCCTCACCCCTATTTGGTAACCGCTGGCGATATAAATAATAAATGGTATCGCTCATTTTACCCTAGCCCAAATTGCTTAAGTGATTATTCAGCGCTTAATTGCTCTTGCACAGCAGCTTGCTCTGCTTCTAATGCTCGCTTTTCACGTTCAGCCTTTGATACATAAGCGGGCTTATTACTTTTGTGTAATTTAGCGTTAGCGCGTTTATCTTTTTGATTAAATTTTGTAATGATCTTTTTTCTGCGGTTCATGGTTTATCTTCACGCGCTTAAAATTGGTGGCATAGTATACAGCGTTATTGAAGCTATAAGCTAATTAAATATTCTGCTATAAAATCAGAACGTAGCAGGTACAGTGCTGGCTTAGTAAAGGTCAACAGCGTTACAATTAGCGTGTGTTTCCACCCCTTCGTCTTTTAAAAATAGGAATTTGCTTTGAAACAGTTCGTTTTAGCCAGTTTGGCATTATTAGCACTTAACGCCAACGCCAATATCAATAGTCGCAGTGATGCTGCTGCAGACTATGCAGTAAAAACGTATCAAGATGCACAAATTCATACTTTAGCTAATTTAGTCTCATACCCAACCGTAAATAAAGAGGGGATCAATACACCAGATAACCCCGACTTTATGGGCTTTAAAGCGCTATTAAAAATGAAAGCGGCTGAGCTGGGGTTTGATTATCAAGATTTAGGTTACACCATTTTGATAGGCATGGGTCAACAAACTGAAAAAGTCACCATTGTGACTCATGGCGACGTGCAACCTGCGGATGCCAGTAAGTGGAAAAATAGTCCATTTGAAATCGATAGCACCTCAGAGCCAGGTAAGCTGATTGCGCGTGGTACAGAAGACGACAAAGGCGCAATTGCCACCGCGCTTTATGCAATGAAAGCCATTAAAGATCAAAACATCACGTTGAATAATCGCATTGAGTTGATGATTTATTTAGCGGAAGAGTCTGATTGGGGCCCACTTGAAGAATTTATGAAAACTTACCAACAACCAAAGTATGCGGTGACAATTGATGCTTCATATCCCGTTGTCGTGGCTGAAAAAGGCTGGAGTTTAATTGCGCCAACCTTTGTAGGCAGTTCAGCAAAAACCGGTGTGTATGTAAGTAATTTAAAAGGTGGCGCATTTGTCAGCCAAATACCTGAAGACGCAAGTGCCATATTGCATAATGCAACGCCTGCAGACATTGCCACATTGAATAGCAATGTAGCACAACTTAGTGATGTTAAAGTCGCTATCACAGAGCTTACCTCTGGTATTGAAGTTTCAGTAAAGGGTATGTCTGCGCATTCATCAGAGCCTGAAGCAGGGCATAATGCGATAGCGCATCTGGCTGAATTATTTAAAGGTATCGAACTTGAAAATAACAGCGACGGCCAAGCCATTGAGTTTATCAATCAGCTTATTGGTCTTGATTTATATGGCAAGCAGTTTGGTGATATCGCTTACGCACATGACTTTATGGGGCCGATGACGGTTTCGCCAACGTTATTAAAACGTGATGGTAATGATATTACCTTATCGGTAAATATGCGCCGTCCAGTTGGCAAAGATGAAGCCGTGCTAAAGCAACAAATCGACACGGCATTGGCTAATTGGCAGGCTAATAATCAGGTTAAGCTAAAAAATACGCAGGTGATTATTGGCACACCAATGTTGCTTGATGGCGCACCGCATGCGCAAGCTTTGCTTGATATTTTTAAACATTTTACTGGTGATCAAGAGGCTGGGTTTGTCTCAATTGGTGGTGGCACGAATGCCAAGTTATTTGATAACGCCGTATCATTTGGCCCTTCAATGCCAGGTAAAAAATATACTGGCCACTCAGAGCATGAATTTATTACCGTAGAACAGCTTAAGTTAAATCTTAAAATGTATACAGCAATGATGATTGAATTGGGTAATATGTAATTTAGCTATGCAGTAAAACGCCGCTAAATAGCGGCGTTTCATTTTTCACTTATTAAAACTGGGCGACAAATTTCACAGTATATAAATCACCATGGTCATAGTCAGTAAACTTAGCAATGAAGTAATATTGGCTATCAATAAAGTACTTAGCTTCAAGTTGCAGGTCAGAATCGCTAGCGCCTGCACCAATCGCGACATTTCGATTAAAGTAGTAATTAGCCATTGCTGATACTGCATTGGTGGGGTCTTGATAATCTACGTCTAAGCTAAAATAACGGTCGTTACCAAGGTGGCTAAAGTAACGCGAAGATGTATTCCAATTATCTAGGCTATCATCAGCTTCTATAGTAAAACCTATATAGTCAGTGTCATTCAATTGATGGTTATACTGTGCTTTAAACCAGAATATTTCATCTCCATATTCAAACTCCTGCATCCGCACTGAGGCTTTAAGTGAATCGTTGAATAAGTAGCCTGCACCAATAGAGTAGTTATCTAAATTACTTAAATCAGATAATTCAGCGCTAACAAACCAGTTGCCATAAAAGCCTTCACCGTTAAAAGAAAAATTATCATAACCATTACTCTCGTAGTAATGAAAAGCAATGTTAGAATCAGTATCTAGGTAACCATAATCATCCCACACGCCGGTATTTTGTTGTGGTGCAAAATAATAATGGCTTGAAAGTTGAGTTGAATCGTAATCCAAGTCTGCATTTTCTAACGTGTTATATTCAATGCTATTGAACCATTGACGAGTCTCTGATTGCTGCGCACTTACAGTCGCCGAGCAAGATAATGCAAGTAGTGAGATTGGTAATAAATAACGCATAAGTGTCCTTTCTTAATGATTTTAATATAATTTACTTTTCGGGGGTACAAAACTAGGAGCGAATACTATAAGTTTTTAGGGGGGATTAATAGCTACCGCATGCTAAAAATTTAACCACTAAGTCTTTAATTAAACAAAGCAAACATAAAAAAGTAGTAGTTCATTTACAATGTTTTATATTTAAACGTTAATTTTCCATTAAAACGCTTAACATCATAGCCACTAAATGATAAAAAGTTTTATCGCCTACTGCGTTTAAAATAAATGGATAGTTGTAATGATGGAATTTTTAAACTTAGCGCTTACTTTCCCCACCGTTATCTTTTCAGCTCTGTTGTTAGTTGTGATGTTGTTTTGGCTAATAACTCTAATTGGCTTTGCTGATATTGATATGTTTGAGTCTGATCTCGACATTGAAGCCGATGCATCGCAAAGCTCAGGATTGAGTTCATGGTTTAGCACGGGTTTTGGTGGCATTCCCATTACTGTCTCCATAAGCTTAGTGGTCATGAGTAGCTGGTTGATCAGTATCTATGCCCATAAGTTTTTTGCCAACCTGTTAGGTGACGGTATCTGGTTTTATATTTTTGGCGTGTTAATGCTACTGACTTGCTTATTAATAGCCATACCCGTTGCCGCTATTATTTCACGCCCCTTACAGCGCTTTTTTAGTAGTGCAGAAACCTCGCAAAGTTCAGATTTACTAGGCTTAGAATGCATTATTGTCACTGGCAAGGTAACCAACAAATTCGGCCAAGCACGGGTTCTATTTCAAGGCACTGAGCAGTTAATTGAAGTCAGGGCTGAGAATGACGAATTATTTACATCAGGCGACACCGCAGTGTTGCTTGAACATCTCAAAGAGCAACACTGTTACATTATTACTAGTAAGCCTTGGTAATACCCGCGTTTATTGAGGGATAAGTAACACATAATAAAATCGATAATCACGTTAGGACATAACATGGAATTTTTAGATAACCTCATACCTATATTGACATTTGTAGGTATAGCAATCGCTGTTATTTTTGCTATTTTGCTGATCATAGGCAAGTTTTATCGCAAGGTAGAGCAAGGCCAAGCACTGATCATAAATAAAATGAAAAGCGAGCCGGACGTCACCACAACAGGTGGCATTGTTTATCCTGTGATCCATAAAATGGAAGTAATGGATATCTCAACTAAGCGTATGGTGCTTGAGCGCAAAGATAAAGGCGGTTTGATCTGTAAAGATAATATACGCGCTGATATCGCTATTACTTTTTACATTCGTGTTAATGAAAACAAAGAAGATATTTTACGTGTTGCCAAGCAAGTCGGCTGCGCCCGTGCGTCAGAGCACGACACACTGCAAGAGTTATTTGAAGCGAAATTTTCAGAAGCGCTTAAAACTGTTGGTAAGCGTATGGATTTTGTTGAGTTATTTACTCATCGAAATGAATTTCGCGATAATATCAAAGAGGTAATAGGCCAAGATTTATCGGGTTATACCCTTGAAGATGTTGCCATTGATTACCTTGAACAAACGGCAATTGATAAGCTCGATCCGCAGAATATTCTTGACGCTGAAGGTATTCGCCGCATCACAGAAATGACAGCATTACAAAATGTGTCTACCAATCAATTAAAGTGTGATGAGCGCGCTAAAATTGAGATCCAAAATCAAGAAGCCACTGAAAAGTCACTAGAAATTGAGCGTCAAAAACAAGATGCCATGTCTCGTCAAGTACGTGAAATTGAAACCGTGAAAGCCCGCGAATATGCAGAAGCTGAAAAAGTACGTCAAGAAGAGCGCTTAAAATCAGAGCAAGCCCGCATTCAAACCGAAGAAGCCATTGGCATTAGCGAGCAAAATAAGCAACGCGAACTGGATATTGCAGAGCAAAACCGATTACGCGTTTTGGGTATTGAAGAAGAGAAAGTTGCCCGCTCACGTGAAATTGAAGTGATAGAACGTGAAAGAGAAACTGAAATCCTGCGTATCAATAAAGAAAAAGCGCTGGAAGTAGAGCGTAAAGAAATTGCCGATGTAGTGCGTGATCGCGTCATTGTTGAAAAATCAGTAGCCGAAGAAGAAGAGCGTATTAAAGATGTGAAAGTACTCGCAGGCGCAGAGCGTGAGAAAAATGCAATCATCATTCGTGCTAAAGCTGAAGCTGAAGAGTCATTAGTAAAAGACATCGAAGCTGCAAAAGCGCAAGAGCAAGCCGCAGAATATAAAGCCCGTGAGCTTGAAACAATGGCTAATGCTGAACTTAGAATTGCTAATCAACAAGCAGAGTCGAAGAAAATTTTGGCGCATGCGCAACAAGTTGAAACAGCTGCTAAAGGACTTGCTGAAGCGGATGTTATTAAAGCAAAAGCCGAGGCAAATGCAATTCAGGGTGAGATTGATGCCAAGGTAATGCGTCAAAAACTTGAAGCTGAAGCACAAGGTAACCGTGAAATTGGCTTATCTCAAGCACAAGTACAAACAGCGATGGCTGATGCGAATGAAAAACAAGGTGAAGTAGAAGCGATTAACCTTGAGCGTAAAATGCGTGCAGAAGCAAAAGGCCTAGAGGAGAAACTACAAGCCTTAAATGCGATGGACCAAGATGCTCGCGATTACGAAAGCTTTACGCTACAACTTAATCAGCAAAAAGAGCTGGTATTGGCAAAAATTTCCGCCAGCAGAGATATTGCCGAGCACCAAGCACATATTATGGCTAAAGCCTTAGGTGATGCTGATATCAATATTATGGGCGGTGATGGCCAGTTCTTTAATCAATTTATGAGTGCAATTAGTTTAGGTAAATCAATCGATGGCTTAGTTGATGAAAGTAAAACTGTACAAACCGTGTTTAAAGATCATTTAAACGGTGATCGTAATTTAATCGAAGACCTAAAAGGGGTGTTAGCTGGAGCAAATGGCTCCGCAGAAACACTTAAAAACTTCAACATGAGTAAGTTATTAAAGCAGTTGAGTAATACGTCTGCGGCTGAAAAAAGCCAATTACTAAGCATGTTAGGCGGTAATTTAGGCGGTGGATTAGATGAAAAAATTCAACTAGATCCAAAAGACTAGTTTAGCTTCTAAGTTCTATCGTTTTAGCCGCAATAGTTGATTATTGCGGCTAACTTTTATTAAATTTCAGGATAGGTTTCATGACGGACGTAACTCAACAAGCGCTAGAGCAAGGCTCGTACGATTTAATTAAACGTCGTTTAAATAATTTTGGTGCTGATTTAAAAGCGCAAATAGACGATATTAATAAACAGCGTATAAACGAGTTTGGCAGTACTGAACTACAAGTTAAAGGACGTGTTCGCGTTCGTACAGAGCAAAATTGTACCCCGCGTGATATCGTGATCGTTGGCGACAAAGTTATTTTTGCTTACAACGTGTTCTTGGGCTTAAAAAAAGAAACGGCAATCAGTGACGTATTTAGTGTACAAAAACTAGTCGCGCAAGACAACCATTATGAAATAGAGCCGTACCCTGATACAACACGCTTTTTAACGGATAGTCGTTTTATCCGTGACTTTGAAGAATTGTATACTTATTACAAACAAACCAGCTTACAGCATTTATATCAACAAAACGGCAAGCTGTTTGCGTTATTCCAAATCGGTGACAAATTATCGGATGTGCGGGTTTTTCGCTGGGAAATTCACCCAGATAACACCATTAACTATATCGATAATCGCGGTGAGCGTGATATTCAACACGCCCATGACTATGATTTTGAATGGCTCAAAACTGACAGAAGTAACCATGTAGAAGGGCGTCACGCTCATATTAACATTGCCGATCAAGTGTTTGTCGAAACCATTGGTGGCTCACTGACCATTAAAATAGAAAACAGCACAGACACTGGTGAAGGGATTTATCAAGAAACGGTTGATGATAAAAACCAATCCCTTGCTGATGGCGAAGTTGAGTACGCCTTAGTAGGCGACTTAGTGCTGCTAAAAATTCTTCCATACCGTGAAAAAGCATGGCGTTATTTTATTTATAACACCCGTTCTCAGCTGGTGATGCGTCAAGATGCAATTGGTAGTGCCTGTGTTACCTTGCCTGAAGATCACGGTATTATTTTCCCTGGTGGTTATTATTTACAGTCAGGACAAGCTCGTTCATTTGAAGAGCAAATAGATGATTTAGAATTTCACCGGCATATAAAGTCACCCAATGGCGAAGATGTGTTATATGTGTTTTATGAGCCAAGCGAAGGCCGTTACGCACTTTTTGCCTATAATATTATTGATAAAAACCTACAAAATCCGATTTATTGCCACGGCTACGCAATTTATAACGATGGTGTAACACTCACCTTTAAGGCTGATAAAGACCAAGCGGAGCGAGTACACCCCATTCAAATTTGGCAAAGCCCGTTTGTCTCGGCCGAGTTTGCCGCTAATGCGCCACCACTTACCAGCTTTTTTGGCAAAATTGGTAACCCTGATTTAGTGCGTGGTATTTCTGATTTATACAGTGTCAGTAAAGCCATTAGCGAGCAAAGCCCGAGCTTATTTCATTACGAAGATTTAATTGCCCTCAGCCGAAATATTTTTGACCGTTATCATTGGCTTAACGAAAGTGAATTTACAGAAATCGCGCAAAACTTGCACAGCATTAATGAAACCGCTGAGCAAGTGCTTGATGAATTTGAAAAAGTCACCGAAATTCAAAACAAAGCCAAGCAAGCGCTGGTGGATATTAATAAGCACTACACGGACGTAACCCGTGAAGTGCGCCCAGATAACTTTAAAACCGCCCCAGAGTTTGTGCAAGGTCTTGATGCTTTAAAAGTACTCAAAGGCCAAGTAATAAGCCTTGAAGACATTAAATATATTGATATTACGGCACTGAATAACTTACAAAGTGAAATTGATGAGCGGCTGGTGGAAGTAAGCCAAGCAACCGCAGCGTTTTTACAACAAGACAGCGCGCTGACGCCGTATCACGAAAAACTCAAACAGCTTGAAGATCTCAGCAGTAAAAGTGAAAGCGTGAGCGAGCTTAAAACCTATATTGCGCAGTTAGATGCGCAAAGTGTAGAGCTGGATTTACTTAACCACACTATGCTTGACCTGGACATAGACGATAGCCGTGTGCGCACACAGATACTCGAAGATATCAGCGCTGTGTATGCATTGGTGAATCGTGCAAAGGCCAGTATTGAAATTCGTCAAAAGAGCCTCGGTAGTGTTGAAGCGAAAGCTGAATTTGCCGCACGCTTTAAGCTCTTTTCACAAAGTATCACCAATGCATTAAATAATGCCAAAACGCCTGAAGCATGTGATGATCAACTTTCACGTTTGCTTATTCAGCTTGAAGAATTGGAATCACAATTTAGTGATTTTGACGAGTACCTGACAGAGATCATTGCCAAGCGTGATGACGTATATGAAAGCTTTGAAGCACATAAACAAAGCTTAATTGACACCCGCCAGCGCCGTGCATTGAATTTAGCCAATGCCGCTGAGCGAATACTGCAAGGCGTTAACCGTCGTGCGCAAAGTTTTACTGAGTTGGATGCGTTAAACACTTATTTTGCTGCCGATCCTATGATCAGTAAATTGCGTGCTCTTACCACTGAACTTAAAGAGTTAGGCGACGAAATTCGTGCCGATGATATTCAATCAAAACTCAAAGCCAGTAAAGATCAGGGCATCCGCTCGTTACGTGATAAGCAAGATATTTTCACTGACGGCGGCAATACGGTCAGCATTGGTAAGCATGCCTTTAGTGTAAATAAGCAATTACTCGATTTAACCTTATTACCGCGTGATGAGCAGCTAATGTTGCACTTAACCGGCACAGATTATTTTGAGCCGATAATTGATAAACAAGACCTTGCAACGTTACAGCAAAGCCGTCATTTGTGGCAGCAAACATTAGTATCAGAAAACGATTACGTTTATCGCGCTGAATATTTAGCAGCACAAATAATACTTGCATGTGAAAACAGTGAGCACTCGCTGACTTTTACACAGTTAGAGCAAGCGCAACGAGATAAACAGTTATTACAGCTGGTGCAAAAATTTGCCGAACCGCGTTACCAAGAAGGTTATGAAAAAGGCATTCATGATCATGATGCCAGTGCGATTATTGATACCTTATTAACGCAAAAAAGTAGTTTGGACTTACTTATTTATCCCCCTAGTTGTCGTATTGTTGCGCAGTTATTTAGTGCACAATTGTCAACCACACAACTGAACGAATATTTCCATCAAGCGAGCAATGCTATTTTGATGGATAAACACTTTGCTGCGACTAGTTTTATCACCACGCTAACCGTGCAGTTAAGTGAACAGATCAACGACTTTTTGCTACAAATTAGTAAATTATCAGCACGCTTTGCTGATTTATCCACTGATTTGGCCGCTGCTTATTTAGTACAACAATTAGCACAACAAAAAGCGGCGGATCAACAGCTATTTATTGTTTCTCAACAAGCTAAAAATTTAGCTGAGCAGTTTAATAGTGACGCCAAAGCAAAAGGCTATATTAACGAGCTGACTCAGGCGTGCGAAAATGTAAAGCAAACTGATGAGCGAGCATTGCTATTTTTAAGTTGGCTTAATGCGTATTGCTCGCAAAGCCCTAAAGTGCCAGCAATGGTGCAAGCGGAAGCGGCTAACTATTTGCATCTTAGTGCCACCACAACATTAAAATACGCAGTGCTAGACGTCACCCCAAATACCCAGGTTGAGCGTTTAATGGGACAGCATAAGCGAGTGCAAGAGCAAGTTTTAAATCTTGATTATGCAGAGTTTTATGCCAGAACTCGTAAATACATCACAGAGCAAGTCCCAGCTTTTGAGCAATATCATGCATTGCGTAGTGACATTTTGACAGAGCAAAAAGAGCGCCTGCAGCTTGATGAATTTAAAGCTAGGCCACTGAGCTCGTTTGTGCGTAATCAGCTGATCAATAAAGTGTACTTTCCAATTATTGGCGATAACCTAGCTAAGCAAATTGGTTCAGCAGGTAAAAACAAACGCACTGACTTAATGGGCATGTTATTACTGATCTCGCCACCGGGTTACGGTAAAACTACCTTAGTAGAATACGTTGCTAACCGTTTAGGATTGACCTTTGTAAAAGTAAACTGCCCGTCTATAGGGCACGATCAAGTCTCATTGGATCCTACTCAAGCTATTAACGCCACTGCAGAAAAAGAGATTGCAAAAATCAACCAAAGTTTTGAAATGGGCAATAATGTGATGCTCTATTTGGATGATATTCAGCATACTAATCCTGAATTTTTACAAAAGTTTATTTCATTGTGTGATGGCTCACGTCGAATAGACGGAGTATGGAATGGCAAAAGTAAAACTTATGACTTACGTGGTAAAAAATTTGCTGTAGTGATGGCAGGTAACCCGTATACGGAATCGGGCGAGAGTTTTAAAATTCCTGATATGTTGGCAAACCGCGCCGATATTTATAATCTTGGTGATACCTTAGCCGGGTGTGAGCAAGAGTTTGCCATGAGCTTTATAGAAAATGCGCTAACCTCTAATGCAGTATTAGCGCCATTGGCTAATCGCAATATGGAGGATCTATATAAATTAGTGCGGATGTGCCAAGGCGAAGATATTTCATTAAATGAGCTTGAGCACGGCTATTCTCAAGCGGAAGTTAACGAAATCAAAGCGGTCCTCACACGATTAATCACGATTCGTAATACGGTATTAAAAGTGAACGCCCAGTATATTGCCTCAGCTGCGCAAGATAATAATTACCGCACTGAGCCGCCATTTAAACTACAAGGCAGTTACCGTAATATGAATAAAATGGCGGAGAAAGTCGTCGCCGCCATGAATGACGAAGAACTAGAAAACCTGATTTGCGATCATTATCGTGGTGAAGCGCAAACACTCAGTAAAGGCTCTGAAGAGAACTTACTAAAACTTGGGGAACTGCGTGGTACCTTAAGCGAATCAGAGCAACAGCGCTTTAGTCAAATTAAAGGTGACTTTGTACGTTTAAATAAACTCGATGGAGCCGGCAGTCCTGTGATGATGGCGGTTGAGCAAATGGGTTATTTGCACCAATCACTGGAAGAGATTGCTGGTAAACTCACTAAAAACAATCTAAATCACGATTATAGCCAGTTACTGCAAAGCCTTGGTGTGAATATACAAAGCTTAGATAATAAACAAGCAATTCAGAGTATAGTGCAATCACTAGATAACAAAGAGGCTGTGAATGCGTTGACCGCAGTGGTCAGTAGTAATAACAACCAAGCATCATTTACTGAGCTTGTGAATGCAATTAATCAGCAAACGAAGAGCATCAATAGTAACAATATGCATACTCAGTTTGAAAAACTGATTACTGCGTGGAGTGCTAAGTGATGTATGCGAGCTCTATAAACGCCTCGCTTTGTTAAAGGCTTAGAAAATCACGCTATAAGTGGTAAGAAAAATTAAAAATAAGTTGGTTGTGTTGTATGGAATTTTCGATTACGTTTTTTCAATTATTTTTTATTGGAGTGTATCTTGGTTTACCTCTTTTGGCCGTATTGTGCTTTGTGATCATAGGGCTTGGTTTGGTTGTCGGCCGATTAGAATCCTGGAGCCGGTTTGATTCAATTTATTGGGCGTTTATTACGGCGCTGACGGTAGGCTATGGCGATATTCGACCGTTAAAGAAACCATCAAAGGTATTGGCCGTTATTATCGCTTGGACGGGGATCCTTCTTACTGGTTTATTGGTTGCTATCGCGGTAAAAACAGCATCAATAACATTAGAAATATTTATTGATCCAAATGTTATTGAACAGATAGAAAAGCGCGTTTCAAAGGCATAGTTATCTATAATTTAAAGAATTAGAGTAAGTTTATCCTGTGAGCTTGATTTATTGTCTTGGCGATAGTTGGTCATAAAAAAGCCCTAACTTTATGCTACTCGGTGCACTCGCCATTTTCTGTTGCTTTGTTGGCTGAGGGTAAGGTGCAGCTGCATTTTAAAATTAACTTAAAATAGTGAAATATATGTATATTGATTTGACGACCGAGGATAAACCAACTGTGTATAGTCAGCTAGTTGGTGGTATTACCCCAAGGCCGATTGCTTGGGTAAGTACTTTAAGTGCCGATGGCATTGACAATATCGCGCCTTACTCATTTTTTACTGTGGCCAGTGTAAACCCGCCAGTATTGAGTGTGACTCAGGTAAACCCAGCTGATCATAAAAACAAAGACACATTAAACAATTTACTCGCAACCAAAGAATGCGTGATCAATATTGTCAGCCATCAGCAGGTTGAACAAATGAATCAAAGTTGCGCAAATTACTCACATTCGGTAAGTGAATTTGAGGCTGCCAATATTGAATCAACCGCGAGTAAACGAGTAAAGCCTTTAAGTGTCAAAGCATCAAAAGTACGCTATGAATGCACCCTGCGCGAGGTTATTACTATTAGTGAATTGCCTGCTGGTGGGCAAATAATGCTGCTTAATGTTATTGGAATTTATGTTGCTGACAGTGTATTACGTGATGGTTATATTGACCCTCAAGCGTTAAGTACTGTGGGTAAAATGGGCGGTGATTATTTTGTACAAACAAACGATTTATTCAGTCTTGCACGACCAATAGTAAAGTAATAACAAGCGCTGTTGGCTGTTTCTTAATTTTTGCACATTGTTTGCACTTTTTGACGGTACTTTTACTAAAAGTTCAATCTAAGGGTCTTGCAATGTCTACATTTAAATCAGTTTCAAGTTTATTTACGCTCAGCACATTATGTGTTTGTTTAGCGGCTTGTAACAGTGATTCAGATACATCAACCGACGTAGCCAATAGCTCGCCAGTGGTAAATGCGGGTGTTGATCAACAAGTCAGCAGTGGCGATACAGTTTATTTGATGGGCAGTGTTGATGACGATGATGCCTATGTATCTATATTGTGGTCACAGCAATCAGGTACAGAGGTTACCTTCAGTGATGGTAGCTCTACGGCGACACAATTTATAGCACCGACCTTATCAGACAATGAAACCTTAGTATTTACTTTAACGGTAAATGATGGCGTAAATGCAGCCGTAAGCGATACCGTAGAGGTTTTAGTCACTGTAGCGCAAAACAACGATAGCAGCTTAGTATCGAGTTGGATTATCAATAATGATACTAACTCAACCTATATTCAAAATAGCAGCACCGGCGTCACTGAAAATGTGCAATTAGCTGAGGTGGTTAATATTGCTGATGTTGATTATATGCATATTAACGCTACTGGGGTGCCTCGTTATGATGTCACTATGAGTGAAGAGCAAATAGACTGGTTGAATAACCGTCCTCGTGCTGCGACAGATTTTGCCAATGGTGTTACCTCGGCTCAAGTGGGGCAAATGGTCTTGTTTGGTGAAGATATCGGTTATAACAGCAGTACTGAAAACTGTAATGATACCGGGGGGGCCGGTTATTGGCCTCCAGGTCCTGGTTGTCCAACAGAGCAAGCTGTTGATGCTTATTTTACCCTTGAACCCACAGACAACGAAGACGTGTGTGAGACGGGCTTAGGCACGGTTGGTTTGATGGTTAATGGCACCAGTATTTTTAACTGGGGTGATGGCATGAGTTATGGCCAAAATGTCTGGTACACACTTGCTCCCATTGCTGAGCAGTACGATGTCGATGTATGCGGTGGCCATGCTGCTAATGGTGAATATCATCATCACTTTTATACCCGTTGTTTAGCTGACATGTTAAATGATGATGGCTCAGCGCATTCGCCTATTTATGGTTTTGCTGCGGATGGATATCCGCTTTATGGACCTTATGAAAGCAAAGATGAATTAGCACTCAGTGGTTGGCAAATACGTGATTATGGCGCGCCAACAAGTGAGGCTGGTTGCGCTACAGAAGGTCAACGTAGTTGTGTGTTAATCGATCAATACGATATTAGCCAAGGGGTTGAAAGTGCCGAGATAGGCCCTGCTATTGGCGAGTTGGTGACTACGCTTTCTGGTAATAGATTAGCTGCAGATGCGGGTTATTATTTTGAAGATTATTACTATGCACAAAAAGCTGTAGCAGGTGCTCAGCTTGATGAACATAACGGCCATGATACCAATGATGGTAAAGGCTATCACTACCATATTACACTTGCTCTTGATAATAATGGCAAATTGCAACCGTCATTTCCATACCAAATAGGGCCGCGTTTTAAAGGTCAGCTACCAGATAATTCAATTGGCCGTTGTAGTACGGGTGATTCCATGGGTCCGCCACCACGTTCGTAGGAGGTTATGATGAAAGTAATAATTTTTACTGTGTGTTTAACGCTTTTGCTGAGGTTGAGTGTTGGCGTGGCTCAGGTGCAAACTATGGCAATGGATCACTCACATCTGCCAATTGCTGTGCCCGCTGAGATCCCTGTGCCTGCTTTGAGCTTAGCGCTTGAGCAAGATGCGATGTCAGGGTATAACCTGACAATTAATACCCAAAATTATGTACTGACACCGCCACCTGCGGGTATCAGTATGAACGCTCTCATGTCTGCACAGCAAGACCCAAAAACAGGCATGTTGGCAGGCCATGCTCATTTATATATTAATGGGGTTAAAATTCAGCGTGTTTATGGACAGTATGTCCATTTACCTACAACGTTGTTTAGTGCGGGTATTAATACCATTTCGGTGACACTGAATAATCATGGTCATATGTATTGGAGTGCGCAAGATAAAAAAATTGTTGCTACTTTATACATTAACGATCAAGTAGATGAGCTAATCACTTACCGATTTGAAAGCTTTCCAGTGCTATCTAAGTTAGCTAAAAACAAGTAACTTGATAACATCAAGCGACGATTAATATTTCCCAAAAGGTAGGGATACCTTTTTTATAAGCGGTAGAAATGAAAATACACAATAAATTATTTTTGATCCTCTTTAGTTTCAGCTTTTTACTGATCACAAGCCTTGTATTGCTGATGCAATGGAGCATAGGCCAAGGCATGATTGACTATGTCAATGCAAAAGAAGTCAAAGCGTTACAACCGTTAGTGAGTCAATTTGCACAGCGTTATCAAAGGGATTCATCGTGGCGAAGCTTCGAAGGTGATGAACGACAGTTTTTCAGGTTAGTAATACAGCAACTAGTAGATAGCCAATTTGTACCAGATATACCGCCTCGTAAAAGAGAGCCTCATAGGCAAAGGCTTGAGCGTTCTATGACCTTAGACAGACCAGTCCCCCCCGAGCACAGATTACCCCCCGGGCACGCAGCAGATTATGCGCTACTTGATAGTCATAAAAAAGTGATAGTAGGGCACTATAAAAGTGATTTAAAGTATACTGACATCCCTATTGAACTCAATGACAAAGTAATAGGTTACCTTGCAGTGTCTAAACGCAAAGGTTTAGTTGATGGTTACGAATTAGACTTTTTAGAGCAACAAACCAGTTACCTATGGTTGATTGGCTTAATCGCACTTTCGTGTACCTTACTCATTACATTTTTGTTAGCACGGAATTTAGTCGGCCCAGTTAAACAAATAGCCAAAGGTATGCACCAGCTTAGTCAAGGAAACTTTGAGCATCAACTAAAACTCAAACGTCATGATGAAATTGGTCAATTAAGTGAAGACTATAACACGCTAGCATTGACACTCGCCCACAATGAGCAAGTACGTAAACGTTGGCTTGCTAATACATCGCATGAACTACGCACTCCAATTGCGATTTTAATGGGGGAGCTTGAAGCAATGCAACTTGGCGTCCGCCCTTTATCTGTTGAGAATATTCGTTCTGCAAATGATGAAGCTCATCATTTAAAGCGTTTGATTGAAGACTTACATTTGCTCAATAGTGCAGAGTTAGGCGGTATGCATTTTACGATGCAGCCATTATCAATTGCTGAGTTACTGCTTACAGTTAAACAAAAATACACCACTATTTTTAAAAATAACGCAATTGAATTAAATATCACTGAATTCAGCGAAGAAATAACAATTAGTGCTGACAATACCCGTTTGATGCAGTTATTTGGTAATATTTTAATGAACGCGGTGCATTATGCTCAGTGTTCAAAATTACAAATAGCAGTCACTAAAGTCACGTCAATAAGCCAAAACTATGTTGTTATCAACATTGAAGACAACGGCATAGGAGTTGAAGATGAACATTTAGCGCATTTATTCGAGTATTTATATCGCGTAGATGATGCGCGCAACCGCCAGCAAGGTGGTTCGGGACTTGGCTTGTCTCTTTGCCAACATATAGTGCATGCCCATCAAGGTGAAATCGCTGCGATGAGAGCCCCATTGGGCGGTTTAGGTATTATGATAAAATTACCCATGGAGTATTAAAATGACAGCCCCAGCGAAAGTACTTATAGTCGAAGACGAAGTTAAACTTGCTAATTTAATGAGCGATTTTTTATTAAATCAACATTTTGCTACTCATCAAATCCATCATGGTGATGAAGTACTGCCGTGGCTCAAAGAAAATCACCCTAATGTCATTTTACTTGATGTGATGCTGCCAGGAACAAGTGGTATTGAGTTGTGCAAACAGATCAGACAGTTTTCAACAGTGCCAATCATAATGGTTTCAGCCAAAGTTGAAGAAATAGATCGCCTATTAGGTTTGGAGCTCGGCGCGGACGACTATGTTTGTAAACCGTTTAGTTATGCCGAAGTTGTTGCCCGTGTAAAATCCTTATTAAGGCGTAGTGAATTGGCAAAGCCACAGCAAAATACGGATATGTATCTAGATGAAAATACTTTTAGTGTGCAATATAAAGGGCGCTCAGTAGAACTTACCAGTGTTGAATTTCAGTTATTTAAACCATTATTTGAAAAACCTAACCGCATTTTTAACCGTGAAAGCCTAATGGCTAATATGTATACTGATCAACGTATTGTGAGCTTTCGTACTATTGATAGTCATATTAAAAAATTACGTAAAAAACTCGATGAAGTGTGTGAACAAGACAGTGTTATTCAATCGGTTTATGGCGTTGGTTATCGCTTTGTAAAACCTTAAACTTCCTTATTTTTTGCACATTGTTTGCGCTTTTAACACTTACTCTTGTCGGTAGTTACTTAATACCTGCAAGAGGTTGAATTATGAAATCGTTAACAGCAATCGCCTTATTAACTACATTATGTGTTGGCTTTACAGCCCATGTAGATGCTAAAAACCGAGAAAACCGACCACCACGCCCTGATTTTTCAACCATTGATGTAGATGGTAATGGCATTATAGATCTATCAGAATTCAGTGCTCAAGAGCTACCACCAGGCGTAGATGATATCGAAGAAGTTTTTAATCAGATAGATACCAATCAAAATGGTGAGATCAGCGAAGAAGAATTTACCTCTCATAAACCACCGCACCGTCAAAGATAAGGAACAACCATGATCAATAGTATTTCATCTGGCGCCAGTTTTGAGCCAATGCAGCGCCCAAAAGCTCAGCCTCTAACGAGTGAACAAACAGAGTTAATGAGCGAAACCTTATCTCAATTTGACCCAGAAAATTTAACAACAGCAGACGCACAATCTATTGTTGCTGCTTTTCAAGAAGCGGGTATTCAACCTGGTCAAGAAATGCAAGAGCTGATGGCTGAGGCAGGCTTTGATGCCGCGCAAGTGGGAGAAATGGGTCGCCCTGAAGGTGGTCGCCCGCCTGGCCCTCCACCACAAGGTGGTGCTGAGCAGGTTAACACCCAAGAGATGGTCAGTTACTTAGATGAGTTGCTTACCAACTATTCAGATCAATTAAATGATGAAGATAAAGCGTCTATTTTAGCATCCGTGCAAGAGAAGTTTGGTCTATCACAAAGTGACTCATTACTTTCTGTAAAAGCATAAACAATCGATAGGTTAACCTGTGGCCAGTTTCCATAGGTTAACCTGCTCCTGCGACAATTTGTCACATTCTCAGTGACACATAAATCATTATCATAAGCGCCTATTTCTACAATAAAAATCATTAATAGGCCGTATTTATGAATAATCTCCTGGCATTTTCAGCCATTTCCCTTGCACTAACAAGTTTACACGCTGTTGCTAATGACGGCGGCGATAATATCGAGCACATTAATGTCACCGGCTCTCATATTAAGCGCACTGATTTTGAAAGTGCCAGCCCTGTAACGGTTATTGATGCCGCACAAATCGCCCAAACGGGCATAGTAAATGTAGAAGACTTGCTGCAGCGTATGTCGTTTTCTGCTGGGGTTGCAGGTAATGCCACTAATGCCTATTGGACCAGTGGGGGTTATGGCACAGCACAAGTCAATTTGAGAGGGATGGGGATTAAACGCACGCTTGTGCTACTCAATGGCCGCCGTATTGTCAATGGTGGTACGGGAGCTAATAGTTCAGTTGATTTAAATATGATCCCCACATCTATTATTGAGCGAGTGGAAGTACTTAAAGATGGTGCATCGGCTATTTATGGCGCTGATGCGGTTGCAGGGGTGGTTAATATCATCACTAAAACACAACTAGATGGCGCAGAGTTTAGCGCTCAAATAGGCGCAGCTGACGATGGTGAAGGGCAAAGCCAAGAATTTAGTTTTAATGTTGGGGGGGAGTTTGAACGAGGCCATTTTGTGTTTAGTGCAGGCTATATAAATACCGAAGCAGTCAGGCAGTCAGATAGAATCGATTGCGCTAAAAGTGAAACGGTTAATGAAGATGGCAGTAGCCAGTTAACATGCTTTGGCAGCGCAACAACGGCAGGTGGGCGTGCTTTATTGGCGGATGGTAGCAGTGTTCAGTTTAATCAAGACCCAAATGGTGATGGTAATAGCTATGAAGCTTATGACTCAGCTAAACATGGCTTTAATTATATCAGTTACTTAAATGCCGTTAACCCAAGTGAGCGGATAAATGTATCGACCAACTTTACCTATGAGCTAAGTGATAACTTAAATTTATTTACCGAAGCGCAGTACAGCAATCGTCAATCAGAGCAGATTGTAACACCGCGTAGTATCAGTGGCATTATGGTATCAAAAGACTTTGCTTATAATCCTACCGGGCAAGACTTAGAACTAACAAGGCGACGTAATGTTGAGCTAGGTGCACCGTATTTTTTCCAAGAGACCAATACCGCGCGCATTGTGGTTGGCCTTGATGGGGTTTTAAATAATAATTGGACTTGGCAGTTAGCTTATAACTATGGTCGCAACACCGGTACTGATGGCTGGACGTTTGATCAAGATATTAGCAAAGTAGCAAATACCCTTGATGACACTATTTGTAGCTATGAAAGTGCTGCCGCGATCCCATGTGGCGACTGGTTTGGCGTTGATGAATTAACCCCTGAGGTGATTGATTACGTAAAATATCGTCGCGAAGGTAATGGAGGTAATGAATTACGTTCACTGACCTTTAATTTATCTGGTGATTTACTAGAGTTGCCAGCAGGGGAACTTGCCTTTGCTGCAGGGCTTGAAAAACGAGATGAAAGTGGCTGGCGTAATCCTGATTCAACGGTACTTGCAAATGGCGGTGAAGATGCCATTGATGGCAGCTATTCAGTAACCGAAGGTTTTATAGAGCTTGCTATCCCTGTACTTGAGAGCGTTGAGGCGCAGGTTGCGACTCGGTATTCAGATTACAGTACGTTTGGCAGTAAGATGACTTATAAAGTAGGCCTAACATGGCAAGTTGTTGATAGTTTAATGCTGCGTGGGGTTAAATCAACAGCCTTTAGAACACCGATGATAACCGAGCTTTTTGGTGGTACAAATGCTGAAAATCTTCGCACTATTGACCCCTGTGAAAACGCAACAGGTGAGATAGCAGCAAATTGCTTAGCGGCTGGTTTACCCGCTGATTTTGTGCAAGACGGTACTACAATTCGCACCTTTGTTGGCGGCAATCCTGATGTAAATCCAGAATCTGCAGACACACTAACTTTAGGCATGGTATGGCAATCTAATTTTATTGAAGGTTTATCTACTACCGTTGATTATTTTGATATTGAAGTGGAAGATGCAATTACTTCAGTAAATGGCTCAGATGCGCTCAAATTATGTTATACCGATCCTGATGTTTATAGTGCTTACTGCGATACATTTACCCGTCATCCTGTGACAGGTCAAGTTAACTCCCTAAGCCAGCGGCCAGTAAATGCAGCCTTTGAGAAAGTCAGTGGAATAGATTTTAACACCCGCTACAATACCGATTTATTTGGTTTAAGTAGTCAATTTGAACTGGATGCGACACGTTTACTAAAACATGAAAACACTCCTTTTGCCGGTCAAGCCACACAAAGTTTATTAGGTTATATAACCGAAGTTCAGGGAAGTTACACCAAGTGGCGCGCAAATTTAGGCGTGAGTGTCAAAGCAGCTACGTGGTCGGCACATTATGCCATGCGTTATATTGGTACCGCTGATGATGTAAATGGCGGCGGGCCCATTGGCAGTGCAGTACCGAGTATTGTTTATAACGATATTCAAGGTAGTTACTTTATTACGCAAAATACATCACTAGCGATAGGGATCGATAATATCTTTGATAAAAAAGCGCCCTTTTTAACCTCATGGAATGACGCAAATACCGATGTAATGACCTACGATTTACTCGGCAGACGTGGCTATTTGAAGTTAGATATTAACTTTTAACTCATGAGCACACGTAAGTTAATTTATACTCAAACTACCTCACGGTAGCTTGAGTATATGCATCTTGAATTTAATTGAGTGCCGTAGAAAGTGAGATCTCTGCATTCATTAATTTGGAAATAGGGCAGCCTTGTTTGGTTTGATCACAAAGCTTATTAAACTCCTGCTCAGAAATACCGGCGATTTTTGCCTCAACATGTAACGCAATATGAGTCACCTCAAAGCCGTCATCTACTTCATCTAAACTAACCACCGCACTCGTGGTGATATCATCGGCGACATAATTAGCTTCTGTTAGTGCAAGTGAAAGCGCCATACTAAAACAGGCACTGTGCGCAGCAGCGATAAGCTCTTCAGGGTTAGTCCCTTGTTTATCTTCAAAGCGAGTGTTGAAGCCATACGGTTGGTTTGTTAACGCTCCGCTTTCAGTGTTTATTTGGCCTTTACCTGATTTTATATCACCAGACCAATGTGAGAGTGCTGATTTCTTAATCGTCATATTCATCTCCTTTGTAATAATTTCGCTGATTGTGAAAAGCCTTCACATTTTTAACGTGAAATAGGCTAGTTACTGTAGCAGTTGCAATATAAAAGCCAAATATATACAGAGTGTAAGCTAAATGGGACTAATGAGTTTTGCTTATAAAGGATAAAAACCTGAGCTGAGGTTAAATAACTAAAAAACGGTCATCAGTGAGCATTTTTTAGTTATTAAGAACTTTATTAATTTGCTAATTCAGAATCGATGTGGCGGGTTAGGTTAGTTACCCAATTTACGTATTGGCGATGTATTTTTTCACCGTTATAGTCTAGATTTATCGAGTCTTTATAATCAATATCATACTGCGCTTCATTATAGTCAATATTAACTCGCAGCTGATGTTTACGAATATCTAACACCCCTAATATTTTACCTGTTTCTTGTATGCGGCATTTCCAAGTAAGTTGTTTACATGCGAGCAAAATTGCTTCCCCAACACTTTCTTGCGTATGTGTTCTATTTGCATTTTGTGGCACTAAGTTATCATCAAAATTACGCATTTGTACTAACGTGCTACAACCTGATAATGCAGCGGCAGTTGCTGCTAAAATAATGAGCTTTCTCATGGATAGTCCTTTGTTATAAAACATTATGATAACTTAAGTTCGAGTGAAAATGCACTGCCTTAGTGAGCACATACAATAAGCAAGGTGAGCAGGTTTGAGTATTTTATCTGAAATGTCTTGAGGTGTATTTTTGGCAACAGCTTTATACACTCACAGCTGAGAGGTAATTCGCTAAATTTACAGTTAACTAAAACCATAAACCAAAACGCGGTGGCACAATGTTTGGTGATCCTTCGTTCACCGCGTTTTTGTTAATTTTAGTTAGTGTTTAAAAATCGTTTTTACTATGTCGTTCAGCGAGTTGCTCTTCTTCAGGGCCCCAAACACGGTTTACGCGACGACCACGTTTTACCGCAGGGCGGCGTTCAATCTGTTTTGCCCAGCGTAATACATGAGTATACGACTCGACATCTAAAAACTCTGCTGCATCATACAGGTTGCCTAAAACCAATGAGCCATACCAAGGCCAAATAGCGATATCGGCAATTGAATACTCACTGCCTGCCATATAATCATGGTCGCTTAAATGACGATTTAACACGTCTAGCTGCCGTTTAACTTCCATGGTAAAACGATCGATAGGGTATTGCATTTTAAAGGGGGCATAAGCGTAAAAATGACCAAAGCCTCCACCTAAATAAGGTGCAGAGCCCATTTGCCAGAACAGCCAGTTACGGCACTCTGTTTTACTGGTGTGATCGCTTGGTACGAGTACCTCAAACTTTTCAGCTAAGTATTGTAAAATAGCGCCAGATTCAAATACTCGAGTTACAGGATTGGTACTGTGATCCATTAACGCTGGAATTTTCGAATTAGGGTTAACACTCACAAAACCTGAGCCAAATTGATCGCCATCAGCAATTTTAATTAAAAATGCATCATACTCAGCTGCAGAGATGCCTAACTCTAATAGCTCTTCAAGCATGATAGTGACTTTTTGACCGTTCGGGGTTGCTAAAGAGTATAGTTGTAAAGCATGTTCGCCAACTGGCAGGTCTTGAGGGTGAGTTGCGCCGGCAATGGGTCGATTGGTCTTGGCCCATTCACCGCCATTTTCTGCATCCCATTGCCACACGGCTGGTGGGGTATAGTTTTCGTTGTTACTCATCAAAACTCCTCAAACGTTGGTTACTTAAATCAAGGTATAGGTGTTATTACGAACAATTCATCCTAATTGATCATTACGACTAAGGGAAGCAAAGTTAAATTTCATTCTGAAAAAGGAAATACACTATAAAACACTTACAGTGGATTCAGCACGACGCTAAACTGAGTTATAATGCTTGAATTGCAAGTAACTGCCTCAATATAGTTACTACTCATTGCGGTGTTGTATTATTTTTAATGCAGTTTGTCTTTGTGATATTATCACAATTTAAGTATCGCATTACTTTATAATTTGGATGTGTCGTGGCGCAAGTAAGAGCTAGAGTCCAGCTAAATGTTGGCAAAAACAGTGATATTCCCGCAGAAATCGTGTCATTTCGCGATTTGAAAGATGGCCAAGAGCACGTTGCTTTGGTATTTAATCGTGCCGATAGTGAGCAGTCTGTACCACTTATTCGTATGCATTCGGAGTGTTTAACCGGTGATGTATTTCATTCATCTCGTTGTGATTGTGGTGAGCAGCTTAATGAGTGTATTGAAATGATGCACGAACAAGGCGGTATTTTGCTTTATTTACGCCAAGAAGGGCGAGGAATAGGTTTATACAATAAAATTGATGCCTATGTATTGCAATCACAAGGTATGAATACTTATGAAGCGAATAACCATTTAGGTTTTGCTGATGATTTACGTGATTTTTCAGACGCAGTACTGATGTTAGAAGCGTTGGGATTAAAGCACGTTAAATTAATGACGAATAACCCTAAAAAGCTTAATGCGTTAAAAGATGGCGGCATTGCGGTTGATTCTGTTATCGGCACCCATGCACATATCAAAGCGGGTGTGGCGGGCAACCAGTCCTACCTAGAAACAAAAATTAAGCACGGCGCGCATATGTTAGACATAAAGAAGATTAAAAAACCTTAATTTTACGCTGTCGTCTATGTTATCCGATCCAACGCCGAGTTATACTCGGCGTGTTTTGTTGTTAATTTAAGAGCAAGTATGTCAATTGAATTACGAGTATTTAAAGCCGATGCTGGGTTGAAATGGTTTAAAGCAGGCTGGCTTATTTTTAAAACTCAGCCTTTTACCTTTATTTTTATGCATTTATTTATCGGTATTATTGGTCTGTTATCGTTATTTCTACCTTTTTTACAAATTATTGCTGCATTAGCTACCCCCTTTTTAACCGCCGGTTTTTATCAAGCGGTGATCACCAAGCAGCAAGGTGGAAAAATAATGCTCGCCGATATCCTAAAGCCGTTTACTAACAAAGGTAATCGTATGGGATTACTTCGCTTAGCACTCTATCAAATGGCTGCGGGTGTGTTGATGGCGTTATTGGCAGGTGGCTTATTTTCCGAAGCCATTGAAATTATGAGTAATCCAAATGTTGACCCGAATATTGCTCTACAGCAAGTGATAGATAGTATTTCCATGGCAAATGTGGCGTTGTTTTTAATTGCCTTATCGGTTTATTTAACTGCTTTTTCGTATGCAGTGCCGCTGGTTTATTTTAATCAACAACGACGAATTTTTGAGGTACTTAAAAGCTCACTTATGGTGTTTTATCATAATATGGCACCACTGAGTGTATATGGCGCGATTGCAGCAGGTTTGATGATGGTTTCAATGTTCTTATCGTTCTTACCTCTGTTGGTTTTAATGCCAATTTGCTACATTAGCTTTTTTGTTTCTTATCAAGCTATTTTTATGCCGATTGTACCGCCCGCTGATGCCAAGCCTATAGCACCGCAGCAGAATGACGACAGCGGTCGCTTTGACGCATAATGGCTGGTGAAATGGATGAAGCGCTACAAAAAAAATTAAAGAATTACGTACTTTGGTTACTTGGTCGCCAAGAATATTCGCGCCGTGAGTTAACTCAAAAGTTACAGCAAAAAGAGGCGACGCCTGAATTTATCGAAGCCTTATTAGATTGGTGTGAAGAACACAATTTTATTAATGAACAACGGTATGTTGAAGGGTTTGTGCGTCGCCATATTGCTAAAAAGCATGGCTTAAAGCGTATACAAAGTGAAGCCATGGGCAAAAGGATTGACCGAACACTACTAGAGAGTGTTATAGAATCATTCGAAATCGATTGGTTTGAGTTAGCGCAGGATGCGTATTTAAAGAAATATTCAAATTCACAGGACGACTTCGATCACAAAGAAAAAGCTAAGCGCGTGCGCTACTTAATGTATCGAGGGTTCAGTTACGAACAAATTGATTTTGCAATGCAAGCACAGTAAAAATGGGTGAGACTTTCAAATGCAGCACATGACTACCGCACAGATCAGGCAACAGTTTTTAGACTTTTTTGCCTCTAAACAACACCAAATTGTTCCATCAAGCTCGCTTATTCCGGGTAACGATGCGACGTTATTATTTAATAATGCCGGTATGGTGCAATTTAAAGATGTATTTTTAGGCGCAGAAAGCCGTCCTTATAACCGCGCAACTAGCTCACAACGTTGTGTGCGTGCCGGTGGTAAGCATAACGATTTAGAAAATGTCGGCTACACAGCCCGCCACCACACTTTTTTTGAAATGTTAGGTAACTTCAGCTTTGGTGATTACTTTAAGCAAGATGCAATTAAGTTTGCGTGGGAGTTTTTAACTGACGTAGTTAAGCTACCTAAAGAAAAACTGCTGGTTACTATCTATCACGATGATGAAGAAGCGTTTGGCTATTGGTCTAACGAAATTGGTTTACCTGAAGATCGCATTATTCGTATTGCAACCAGTGATAACTTTTGGTCGATGGGTGATACCGGTCCATGTGGTCCATGCTCTGAAATTTTTTATGATCACGGTGAAGAAATTTGGGGGGGGCCTCCAGGCTCTCCTGAAGAAGATGGTGACCGTTTCATTGAGATTTGGAATCTAGTATTTATGCAATACAACCGTCAAAGCGACGGTACTATGGAGCCGCTTCCTAAACAGTCTGTTGATACAGGTATGGGTCTAGAACGTATTGCTGCTATTTTACAAGGCGTGCATTCAAACTACGAAATCGATTTATTCCAAGGCTTAATTAAAGCCGCGGCAGACGTTACCAATGCTCAAGATATGGATGATAAATCACTGCGCGTAGTTGCTGATCATATTCGCTCATGTGCATTTTTGATTTCTGATGGCGTTATGCCGTCAAATGAAGGCCGTGGTTATGTACTGCGTCGTATTATTCGCCGTGCGGTTCGCCATGGTAACAAGCTTGGCGCACAGGGCGCGTTTTTCTATAAATTAGTGGCTGCGTTAATTGAGCAAATGGGACAAGCATACCCTGAACTAGCTAAGCAGCAAGAAATTATCGAAAAAGTTCTACGTATCGAAGAAGAACAGTTTGGCAAAACCCTTGAGCGTGGTTTAGCTATTTTAGAAGACAGCTTAACGAACTTAAGCGGTGATGTTATCCCAGGTGAGCTCGTCTTTAAACTTTATGATACTTATGGTTTCCCTGCCGATTTAACCGCAGACGTTGCTCGTGAACGCTTTATGACCATTGACGAGAAAGGCTTCCAAGAGTGCATGGACGTACAGCGCAAAACGGCTCAGCAAGCAGGTAAGTTTGGCGCCGACTATAACCAACAATTAAAGTCTGATAAACACACAGACTTTAAAGGCTATGATGCAACACATTACAGCGGCACAGTGATAGAAATGTTTGCAGAAGGTAAAGCGGTATCAGTGCTTGAAGATGGCCAACAAGGTATTGTGGTACTTGACCGTACACCGTTCTACGCTGAATCGGGTGGTCAAGTTGGCGATACCGGCACATTAACTGTAGCCGGTGGTGAGTTCAGCGTTACTAACACGACCAAACTCGGTAATGCATTCGCTCATCATGGTACTGTGATGGGTCGTATTGGCGTTAATGATAGAGTTGAAGCGACCATTGATGATGCGCGCCGCGATCGCGTTAAAAAGAACCACACAGCAACGCATATTCTTCACGAAGCATTGCGTCAGTTATTAGGTGAGCACGTATCGCAAAAAGGTTCATTGGTTGATCCAGAGCGTTTACGTTTTGACTTTTCACACTTTGAAGCTGTGACAAAAGCCGAGCTACGTGAAATTGAGCGTGTTGTTAATAATGAAATTCGTCGTAACTTTGCTCTTAACACTGAATTGATGGCAATCGATGAAGCCAAAGAAAAAGGCGCTATGGCGTTATTTGGTGAGAAGTACGATGACGAAGTGCGCGTAGTCACTATTGGTGATTACTCTATCGAGTTATGTGGTGGTACTCACGTAAACCGTGCTGGTGATATTGGTTTATTTAAAATCGTATCAGAGAGCGGTATTGCAGCTGGTGTGCGCCGTATTGAAGCCGTAACGGGTGCCGATGCGATTGCCTACGTTAGCGAGCAAGAACAACACTTAAATGATGTTGCGGCATTGGTTAAAGGTGACAGTGCATCGGTTCTTGAAAAAGTAACGGCTTTGCTTGAAAAATCAAAAGGCCTTGAGAAACAAATTGCTCAGCTTAACGATAAACTTGCAAGCGCTGCGGGTGCGTCACTGTTAGATTCAGTGGTTGAAATTAATGGTGTTAAGCTATTGGTTGCGAACGTTGAAGGGACTGAATCAAAAGCGTTACGCGGTATGGTTGATGATCTGAAAAACAAAATTGGCTCTGGTGTAATTGCACTTGGTGTAGCTGATGGCGACAAAGTAAGCTTAATTGCTGGTGTAACTAAAGACTTAACTGGCAAAGTAAAAGCCGGTGAGCTTGTTAATCACATGGCCTCGCAAGTAGGTGGTAAAGGCGGCGGTCGTCCTGATATGGCTCAAGCTGGTGGTTCTCAGCCGCAAAATTTAAGCTCAGCACTGGATAGTGTAGCGGCTTGGTTAACCGAACGTACCTAAAAGCGCATATCGTGCTTTTGCTGGAGCACCAGAGAAGACTCAATTGAGTTTTCTCTGGTGCTTGCTCCCCACATTCTCGGCTTTTTATTACCTTTCCTTTAAATTTGAAACTTTTTGCTGCCCAGAGCGTCAAAATAGTTATGATTAATCATAACTTTGAAAATAGACTATGCTATGTAGTGCGGATAAAGATTTTTAGTAGCGACTTGAAGTATTGAGCAATAATCACCATTATATTAAGTGTAAAGAGATTTCTGGTGGTTACTTAGTTGCTAAAACTTTATCTAGCAGTGAGTACGGGATCACACCCTAGTGCATTAAGTGTGTGTTCATAGGTCAACCTATTTACTTACTAAGTTAATATCTAATATTAAAATATGAGTTTGAATAGATGAAATAGACTTAAACTTGGCAATAGGCGCATTACAAACAGTTTTTTTAACAGAAAATGAATCGATTTAGAGTTTTTACTTACTTTTACGCTTTATTTTCTTTAAGATACAAACGCGGAATCTTTTAATTTATTGGAATACGGGAGCAAGAGAATGCTAATACTAACTCGTCGAGTCGGTGAAACCCTAATGATTGGTGATGAAGTAACTGTCACTGTGCTAGGTGTTAAAGGAAATCAAGTACGTATTGGTGTTAATGCACCTAAAGACGTTTCAGTGCACCGTGAAGAAATTTACATGCGTATTCAAGCTGAAAAGTCTAACCCGAACCCGGGCAATGCTTAATTAACTTAATCAATTCAATTGATATAAAAGAGCCACTATTTAGTGGCTCTTTTTTTTATGAATTCAATAACCTCATCATTAAGTACACTGTTTGAAATGTACTGCATACCGCGACGGCTTTTTAAAATAATACCGCGTGAGGTATAAATTACCTCGTCAATATCTTGCCACGCTAGCTGATAGCTTTTATGCGGATTTACACTTTTAAAGCCTTCATCATCAATTGTTAAAGTAGCTTCTGATCCCGATGCACGACTGAGCATTTGCCGCGTGACCCACCAAGGCCTGCGATAATAAAATGCCACACATTCAAGTACTGCTGCCATAATTAAAAAGTTGCCTAGGTAGTGTTGCTCCAAGGCATAAATAGCAGTGAGTCCTAGGCTCACAAGTAAGACTAAAAAAATATATTTAGGTTTTGCTTGAGCGCTATAAGGTAGCGACTCATCAAAGCATTCATAAAAGTAAGGTTTATCTAATGTATAAGTGGTCGTAAATGACATGGCTGATTAATTCTGCTGTAACTATGTTGCCATTTTAGCAAGCTTGCCTAAAAAAAGCCGTTTTTTTAAGTATTCATTTATTTGTTACTATGCGAATGTAAGCTTGTTGTTTTATTGGTAATTTGGGGGTGATGATGTTGAGTTTAATAGGGTTAACTTGGGCGTTGTCTAGCAATACATTTTTGGTAATGGGGGATATGCCATATACGCCAATAGATGAGCTCAATTTAGCGCCAGAGGGCGTTCTAGGTCGTAAAATAAATACTACGGAGCATGCTTTTTTACTGCATGTAGGTGATATGAAATCGGGTTCAGAACCTTGTACTGATGAGCGACTAACAAAAAACAAACAGTTACTGAGCATGTTAACAGCTCAACCATTCATTTATACTCCCGGTGATAATGAATGGACAGACTGCGACCGTGATAATTTATCGCCGCGCTATGATGAATTAGCGCGTTTGGCCTACTTAAAGGGGTTGATGTATGACAGTGCCTACTTTAAAAAAGCCCAGCAACTGGAGAAATTTAACCACCAAGCAAACATGGTTGAAAATGCCCGTTGGCAGTTTGCAGATGTAGAGTTTATGACGCTACATATTGCTGGCACACATAATGGCCGTAGGCAGATACTGAAAAGTGATAAGCAACTTGCTTATCAACAAGCCGATGCAAGAGATGCTAATAATCTTCAATGGCTGGCGCAAGCAACCCCAACAGCGAAAGGCTATATTATTGCTTTTCAAGCTGATATTTATACACATCAAACTGAGCAACCGCAATGTAGCGCAAAGGTACAGCAAGCGTGCGATGGTTTTAAAGTTTACCGAGATGCATTAAGAGAGTTTGCAAGCACGGTAAAAAAGCCTGTTTTAGTGATCCACGGTGACACAGGTCCGTATTGTCAGCAACGCTTATCAAACAACTTAACGAGGCTTAATGTGCCTGGTGACTATATGGTCAGTGATATTGCTAAGGTTACGTTGGCGCAACAAGATGCAACTGTAACTTGGCAGATCAGCAGTTTAAGAACAGGTAAACCGCTTGAAATACAATGCCGTTAAGGCTCAGCTAAGCCCGCATCGGTCATTAGGTTATTAAGCTCGTCTTGCAGCTCAAATAATTCAGGCTCAATATAGCTTAAATCACAATCACCTTTTAATGCGGTTTCTAATGCTTCAGCAAGTGTTTTTAATTTAGGAACACCTGTGTAGCAGCAGGCACCATGAAACTTATGAATAATACTCAATAAGTGTTCACAATCTTGGTTATTAATCGCTTCATCAAGTAGGCGTAAGGTTTCAGGCACGCTCAGCAGCAGCATATTTAGCATTTCTAGTGCCAGCTCGTTTTTGCCACCGGCGCGTTGTAGCGCTAAAGACCAATCTAATGAGCTGCTTGTAAATGGCGGCTCTTGAGTTACTAAATCATTACGACTTTTGTCACGTCTGAGGGGAGACTGTGGGCTGTAATCACTAATAATTTGTTTCAGCATATCCTCATCAATCGGCTTGGTTAAGTAACCTTTAAAACCATCTTTAATGAGCTGTTCTTTTTCACCAGCTAAGGCATGGGCGGTAACTGCAATAATGGGGGTATCTTCGTTTAATGATGATTCTCTAATCAATTTACAGGCGGTAATACCGTCCATAATTGGCATCTGAATATCCATAAAAATAATGTCGTATTTATGGCTCTTACTTAAGCTATAGGCTTGCGAACCATTGTGAGCAGTATCAATAATTTCAATTTGCTCTTCGAGTAAAGTACAGATTAGCTTTAAATTGGCATCGTTATCATCAACAACTAATACTTTTAGTGGCAATAGTTTCTCGTCACTCTCTTCAATATTATGCACTGGGTGATCAAGTCGATATGGTGCAGCTAACACTTCACAGAGTTTACGGTGATTGAGCGGCTTACTTAAACACGCATCTGCGCCACAGCCAATATAAGCTTCACGCATATTATGCGACACTGAGTTGAGCATTAAATACAGGTAGTCAGTTGATTCGCGCACCGCTTTGATATAGCTTTTTAATCGCTGCATTTCATCAACAGCAGCGACGTGACCAATAATACAAATATCGTAATTAAACTCTTTATTGAGCTCTTGTAAAAAGCTTTCTTGATCAAAGCAGGCTGTAACTTGAGTTTGCCACTCATTCAGTAATGAAAGCACGGCATGGTGAGTATGCTCATGGGGCTCTAGATATAAAATACGTTTATTAGCAAGCGATTTACTTGGTAGATCACTGGTGTAAGTATGACTTGGTAATCTAAATACGCTATTAAAAGTAAAACAGGTGCCACTGCCTGGCGCCGAATTTAGGGTAATACGGCCGCCCATGTTTTCAACAATGTGTTTAGTAATGATAAGACCTAACCCTGTGCCACCGAACTTACGGGTAATACTAGAATCAGCTTGGCCAAATGGAGTGAACAAGGCATCTTGTTTATCCATTGGGATACCGACACCTGTGTCAGTGACAGACACCAAAATAGATGTGCGCTCTTCATCAAGTAAGCGGTGACCAACATCAATTTTTATAGCGCCTTTTTCAGTGAATTTTATGGCATTACTGATCAGGTTGATCAGTACTTGTTTAAATCGAGTAGGATCGCCAGTAATGTTATCTGGCACTTGCGCATTGATATAAATTGATAGCTCAAGTTGTTTTTCATGTGCACTTGGCGCAAGTAAAGTGAGTACTTCATTTATAGTATCGCGCAGCTGAAACTGAATAGATTCAAGTTCCATGGCGCCTGCTTCAAGCTTAGAAAAATCTAAAATATCACTAATGATAGTCATTAAACTATTTGCTGAGAGCTCAATGGTATCAAGGTAGTCTTTTTGATGTTTATTCAAGGGAGTTTTATGAAGTTGTCGGGTGAAACCGATAACGCCATTGAGTGGCGTACGCAGTTCGTGACTCATTTTTGCTAAAAAGTCAGACTTTACTCGGTTCGCATCTTGAGCATCGGTTTTCGCAATACTAAGCTGAATGTTTTGTGTTTCGTACAGTTCTAATGATTCACGTAAATCGCTGGTAGCTTGATCAATGTGCTTTTGCATTTCATCTTTTTGCATCACCATTGTGTCTGAAATAGTGTTGAGACCTTGGCGCAATAACTCAAACTCTCCCATCATCGGCACTGTGAGCCCGGTATCTCTTTTTCCTTCAATTAATTTGTCGGTAGCAAGTACTAACTTATTTAAAGGGTGCATAAACATGTGGCTAAGCCTAATGGCAAGAATAGCTGCTAATACTAAGGCTAAAATGATCACGATGCCGCTGATCAACAATGCTTGCTGCTGGCCTATTATAGCTTGATCTTTATTGAGCTGAATTACCACAGTCCCCAAAGATGTCTGAAAGGCGGCGTTGTTCCACTGTGCATCTGGGGTTGAGTGGTTGATGATTGGTGTGAAAAAAGTAATAAGGTGATTGCTGGTGACAACTTTAGTGCTTTTGCCCATTTGTAACTGTTCGGTATGCATTAGATCATCAAAGTCACGATGATAGTTACTGGTTAATACCAGTTCATTGTGCTCGTCAAAAATAGCGATCGTTTTAATTGCCGGGGAGTGCTTATTATGGGCATGACTGATCAAACGGTTTAGTAGCTGTTTATTTTTTGCTAAGAGTGGTTGTTCAATGGCGATTGAAAGTGGCTCGGAAATTGTCGTGCCTTGCTGATATAAAATTTCATCAAGCTCAATGTAACGATTTATTGTAAAATAGCCGCCAAGGAGTAATCCAATAATCACTGTGGGAATGAGTGTTAGCGTTAAAACTGAGTCGCGCAAACCAAGTTTAGTCATAAGTGAACGTTGTTATCATTATTAGTTAGTTAAAGAGTATATACTTATAAGCTAGTAATCAATCACCCTCGTAGAATCAATATTTAAGGTGTTGCCCGATGGCGCAGTTTTTCCAAGCAAAAAAGAAAACCCTTTCAGGGCAGTCGTTAACGTTGGCCGTTACCGGCATGGATCATCAAGGTCGGGGCATTGCTAAACACAATAATAAAGTGTGTTTTGTGAATGGGGCACTTACAGGCGAAACGGTGAAAGCCAAATTAATTGAAGATAAAGCCCGTTATAGTGCTGCTAAAACAGTAAAAGTTGAACAAGCTAGTGATGCGAGAGTAAAACCATTTTGTGAGTACTACCAACAATGTGGAGGCTGCCAACTGCAGCATTTGCGTCTTGATCAACAATTAGTAGAAAAGCAATTGGCAGTGAGCCAATTGTTTGCCAAGTTCGCAAAACTTAATACATTGAACTGGCAAGATCCGTTATTGAGCGAGTCAACACATTACCGCCGCAGTGCACGTTTGGCGGTAATGTACGATAAAACTGCAAAAAAAATGCGTGTTGGGTATCGGGCGCAAGGCTCCAAGCAAATTGTCAGTGTGCAGCACTGTGCGGTACTAAGCGATGCTTTTTCGGCTATTTTTACTGTTTTTGATGAGGTATTAAATCTACATAGCGAGCTGCGAAGTGTGAGTCATCTTCAATTATGCCAGGCAGACGAACAAAACTTTGTAGTTATACGCCATACTAAAACCATCAGTGATAAATTAAAAAATACAATTGAGCAACTTGGGTTGAGTCATCAATGGCAGATTATATGGCAGGGGGAAACCCAGCAAATTCACCATGGACATTTACCCATGCCATTTTATCAGTTAGCTGAGCTTGGTTTAAAGTTTGAATTTGGTTTAGAAAACTTTATTCAGGTTAATGCGCAGGTTAATCAGGCCATGTTATCTCAAGCAGTTGATTGGCTTAACTTAAGTGTAAAGGAGCAAGTACTCGATCTATTTTGCGGTATCGGTAATTTCTCATTAGCGCTGGCAAAGTACGCAAAAAGTGTGGTTGGGGTCGAAGGAGTGGCTTCTGCGGTTGCAATGGCGACGCAAAATGCGCAAACTAACCATATAGCCAACGCTCATTTTCATTGTTTTGATTTAACACAAAACATGCAGCAAGCACCGTGGTTTAGTACAGAGTTGGATATTTTAGTACTCGATCCATCACGTACAGGTGCATTCGCTATTTTAGAGCAACTGCCTCTTGAGCAATTTAAAACGATTTTATATGTCTCTTGCGATCCTGTGACTTTAGCCCGTGACAGTGCAATTATTACGCAAGCTAGATTTTCACTTGAAAAAATTGGGCTAATGAATATGTTTCCGCATACTGGGCATATTGAAACAATGGCGTTATTTCAAAGGAGGTAGAGCGCATTATGGTAGCTACTCGGCAATCACACCAACACGACAAGCAGGGTGATTTTAGTACACGGCTTAGTTTACTGAACTTAACGCAAGAAAAACGCGAGCTTTTAACGAAGGCGAATGCCCTTTGCGCTGAGCTGCATAATCATCAACAACAAAATATTGCCATGGAAATGGTCGAAATTTTGGTAGAAATGAACCTCGATGCAGACACCCTAGCTACTGCGTATATTACGCCATGTTTTTTAGCTGAGCTGATTGATATAGAAAAAGTCACTGATGTGATGGGCAACCACGTAGCAACCTTATTAACGGGTGTGGCACAAATGGCAACCATTAGTACTTTGGCACATCAAGGTACAGGCACTGTTCAAGTTGACAATATCCGCCGTATGCTATTAGCCATGGTTGAAGATGTTCGTGCTGTTGTTATCAAACTTGCAGAGCAAGTGTGTCATCTACGTGATGTTAAGAATGCCAGTGAAGAAGAGCGTGTAATTGCCGCCAAAGAAACCGCCGATATTTTTGCTCCACTTGCTAATCGTTTAGGGATTGGCCAATTAAAGTGGGAGTTAGAAGATTTAGCGTTTCGCTATTTACACCCTGATGTTTACAAAAATATTGCCAAGCAATTAGATGATAAGCGATTAGGTCGTGAAGCCTATATGGTCGATATGGTTGAACAAGTTAAAAGTAAACTTGCTCAAGCAGGCATTAAAGGTGAAGTTTATGGCCGACCAAAACATATCTACAGCATTTATAAAAAAATGGCGCAAAAAAATTATGAGTTTGACCAGCTGTTTGATATTCGCGCCATGCGTATTGTGGTAGATGAATTACAAGATTGTTACGGTGCTTTGGGTATCGTGCATACTAATTGGCGCCACCTCAATAAAGAATTTGATGATTATATTGCCACCCCTAAACAAAATGGCTATCAATCTATTCACACCGTGGTGTTTGGCCCAGAAGGCAAAACCGTTGAAATTCAAATCCGTACTCATGCAATGCACCAAGATGCAGAGCTTGGTGTTGCTGCGCACTGGATGTATAAAGAAGGCGCATTACCAGGGCGAGGCTCAGGCTATGAGCAAAAAATTAGCTGGTTACGTAAATTACTGCAATGGCAAGAAGAAGTGGTTGATGGCAGCGATTTAGCTGATGAACTAAAAAATCAAGTTGTTGAAGACCGAGTATATGTTTTTACTCCCCGTGGCGACATTTTTGATTTACCGCTTGGCGCTACACCGCTGGATTTTGCTTATTACATTCATTCAAACGTGGGTCACCGGTGTATTGGAGCAAAGATATTTGGCAAAATTGTGCCGTTTACCCACCAACTACACACCGGTGATCAGGTTGAAATTTTAACTCAAAAGCAACCTAATCCGAGTCGTGACTGGTTAAACCCATCACTGGGTTATATCAAATCATCTCGCGCTAGAGCAAAAATACATCATTGGTTTAAACAACTTGACCGTGATAAAAATCTCAGTGCCGGTAAAGAGATCCTTGATAACGAATTACAAAAGCTCGATCTTACCTACAAGCATTTAGAACCAGCCATTTCGCGTTATAACTTTAAAGAGCTCGATGACTTGATGGTTGCGATTGGTGCAGGGGATGTACGCTTAAATCAATTACTGAACTTTATCACTGACCGCTCAGATGATGAGCCGGTGATCCGCTTTAAGAACCCGACTAAAACTAGTGGTGATAAAAACGGGATTGTGGTTGATGGAGTAGGCAGTTTAATGAGCCATGTGGCTAAGTGTTGTCGTCCAGTGCCGGGTGAACAGATCATCGGTTATATTACCCAAGGGCGTGGGATTGGTGTGCACAGAGTTGATTGTGATTCGTTCAGTAATTTAAAAGCACAGCATCCGGAGCGAGTTATTGCGGTGAGCTGGTCTGATGAAATTAACGGCTCATATGCTTTAGCAATTAAAATTGAAGCCAGCGACAGGCCCGGTCTTATTCGCGATATCAGTTCGGTACTCGCCAATGAAAAAGTAAATGTTTTAAATATGAACATGGAAACTGTGGACGACCGCCAACTAGCATTATTTACTATGCAAGTTGAAGTGCATGACTTATCAAGTACTAACCGATTATTATCAAAGTTAGATCAAATCGAAGGCGTACATGAAGCCAAGCGCAGCCATTAAGATGAGTGTAGGTAAGTAAATGAGTCAAACAATCGAGATCTCACCAGATACGCTGACTGAGTTATTAGCCATTATGGCTAAATTACGTGATCCGGAAACGGGCTGCCCGTGGGATGTAAAACAAGATTTTAAATCAATTGTGCCCCATACCTTAGAAGAGGCGTACGAGGTTGCAGACTGCATTGAGAAAAATGACTTAACAGAGCTTAAAAATGAACTTGGTGACTTACTTTTTCAAATCATTTTTTATTCGCAACTGGCAAAAGAGCAAGGCTTATTCGACTTTAATGATGTGATGGCGGGGCTAAATGATAAACTAGTAAGGCGACATCCACATGTATTTAAGCAACAACACGCATTGACTGAGCAGCAACTTAGCGAGCAGTGGCAAGCAATTAAAACGCAAGAGCGAGCAGCGAAAGCAGGAACTGCTAGTTCGTCACTTTGGCAAGATATTCCATTACACTTACCGAGTTTAACTAAAGCTAAAAAAATTCAACAGCGAGTTGCAGGGTTAGGCTTTGATTGGCCAAATTATCATGGTGCATTAGCTAAAGTGGCCGAAGAAGTAGATGAAGTAAAAGAAGCACTCGCGGTTGATCCGCACTCGGCACATAGCGCCGAAGAAGTGGGCGACCTACTCTTTGCAACCGTTAATGTAGCGCGCCATATTAAACGTGATCCTGAGCAATTATTGCGTGCCGCTAATGATAAGTTCTCGGCGCGGTTTGAAAAAGTGCAAGCATATTTAGCTGCACATGGGCTGTCTCTTGACACGGCCACCCTAGAACAAATGGATGATGCATGGGAGGCGATAAAAAAGCAGGTGTAAATAAGGATGGACTCTGAGTGTGTTTTTTGTGCAGAGAATTGCTAACTTTCACTGGATTGATGGCAGTGCCTTTGCTATAATTTCGCCCCGTCTTGATTCTATATTTTTCCTTTTAATTCCTGATATTCTAGGGTTCGCATGAGTACAAAATTTATCTTCGTTACCGGCGGGGTTGTTTCCTCGTTGGGTAAAGGTATTGCAGCAGCATCGTTGGCAGCTATTTTAGAGGCCCGCGGTTTAAATGTTACCATTTTAAAGCTGGATCCTTATATCAACGTTGACCCAGGCACAATGAGCCCAATTCAACATGGTGAAGTATTTGTCACCGAAGACGGTGCTGAAACCGACCTTGATTTAGGTCACTATGAGCGTTTCATCCGTACCAAAATGACAAGCCGTAACAACTTCACACAAGGTCGTGTATATGAAGATGTGCTACGTCGTGAGCGTCGTGGTGAGTACCTTGGTGCAACAATTCAGGTCATTCCACATATTACCAACGATATTAAGCAACGCGTATATGACGGTGCTGAAGGCCACGATGTGGCAATCGTTGAAATTGGTGGCACGGTTGGTGATATTGAGTCACAACCATTCTTAGAAGCAATTCGTCAGCTTGGCACAGAAATCGGCCGTGAGCGCGCATTGTTTATTCACTTAACCTTAGTGCCATTCTTAGGCCCTGCGGGTGAAGTGAAAACTAAACCAACTCAGCATTCTGTAAAAGAATTACGCTCAATTGGTATTCAGCCAGATATTCTTATTTGTCGTTCTGATCGTAAACTGCCAAACAACGAACGTGCGAAGATTGCACTTTTCACTAACGTTGAAGAAAAAGCGGTTATTTCATTACCAGATGTAGACAGCATTTATAAAATTCCTGCGCTATTAAAGTCACAAGAGCTTGATAACTTTGTATGCCGTCGTTTCCACTTAGAATGCCCGGAAGCAGACTTAGTAGAGTGGGAGCAAGTATTATATCAAGAGTCAAACCCTACGGGTGAAGTGACCATTGGTATGGTTGGAAAATACATTGAATTACCAGATGCTTATAAATCTGTAAACGAAGCACTTAAACATGCAGGTCTTAAAAATCGTTTAACAGTAAACATTGAATATGTTGATTCACAAGATATTGAAAGCAAAGGTACCGAACTACTAGCTCACCTTGATGCTATTTTAGTACCAGGCGGCTTTGGTGGCCGTGGTGTTGAAGGTAAGATTTTAGCGGCGCAATATGCTCGTGAGAATAAAGTTCCTTACCTTGGTATTTGTTTAGGGATGCAAGTTGCGTTAATTGAATACGCGCGTAACGTGGCAGGTCTTAGCGATGCAAACTCAACTGAGTTTAACGCAAAATCGTCTGCACCAGTTGTTGGCCTAATTACTGAATGGTTAGATGCTGACGGTAATGTTGAAATACGTGATGAAGCATCAGATTTAGGTGGCACGATGCGTTTAGGCGCACAGAAGTGTCATCTAACTCCAGGCTCTAAAGTACACGAAGTTTATGGCAGTGATGAAATTGTTGAACGTCATCGTCATCGTTACGAAGTAAATAACAACTTTGTTGAACAGCTTGAACAAGCTGGTTTGAGTTTCACTGGTTTATCTGAAGATAAAAAGCTAGTAGAAATTATCGAAAATAAAGATCACCCTTGGTTTATTGCCGCGCAATTCCATCCGGAATTCACGTCAACACCACGTGATGGTCACCCGTTATTTGAAGGGTTTGTTGCAGCTGCTCATACTCATCAAAAAGCGTCATCATAATGTGAATAAGCCGTGCACTATGCACGGCTTATTTGTTTTTAAAACCGATGGCATTAAGGAAAATTAATAAAGTCGGTAAACTCACCATTTTGGGAAAAGAGGAAACAAGATGTCAAATATCGTAAAAGTGATCGGTCGCGAAATTATGGACTCGCGTGGTAACCCAACTGTAGAAGCTGATGTACATTTAGCTGACGGTTCATGGGGCCGCGCTGCTGCACCTTCTGGTGCATCAACAGGTACTCGCGAAGCACTAGAATTACGTGATGGTGATAAAGCACGTTATTTAGGTAAAGGTGTATTAAAAGCGGTTGGTTTTATTAATAATGAAATCAATAGCGCGCTAGAAGGCCAAAGTGCATTAGAGCAAAGCACGGTTGACCAAATCATGTTAGATTTAGATGGTACTGAAAATAAAGAAAAATTAGGTGCCAACGCAATACTAGCTGTTTCACTTGCAACTGCAAAAGCCGCTGCTCAATCTAAAAAAGTAGAGCTTTATGAGCACATTGCAGACCTAAACGGTACGCCAGGCGTTTACTCTATGCCATTACCAATGATGAACATCATCAATGGTGGTGAGCATGCTGATAACTCAGTTGATATTCAAGAGTTTATGATCCAACCAGTTGGCGCTGCTAACTTCCGTGAAGCACTACGCATGGGTGCTGAAGTGTTCCACAGCCTTGCAAAAGTATTGAAAGCTGATGGCCACTCAACAGCAGTGGGTGACGAAGGTGGTTTTGCACCAAACCTTGAGTCAAATGAAGCTGCACTTGCTGCAATTAAAGTAGCGGTTGCTAACGCAGGTTATGAGCTTGGTAAAGATATTACACTTGCACTTGATTGTGCTGCATCTGAGTTCTACGACAAAGAAGCGAATATCTATGATCTTAAAGGTGAAGGTAAAAAATTCACCTCAGAAGAGTTTAACTACTTCCTTAAAGATCTTACTGAGCAATATCCAATTGTATCTATCGAAGATGGTCTTGATGAGTCTGATTGGGATGGTTTTGCACACCAAACAAAACTACTTGGCGACAAGATCCAATTAGTAGGTGACGATTTATTCGTAACTAATACTAAGATCTTAAAGCGTGGTATCGACAACGGTATTGCTAACTCTATCTTAATTAAATTCAACCAGATTGGTTCACTAACTGAAACGTTAGCTGCAATCAAAATGGCGAAAGATGCAGGCTTTACAGCTGTTATCTCTCATCGCTCTGGTGAAACAGAAGACGCAACGATTGCTGATTTAGCTGTAGGTACTGCGGCAGGTCAAATTAAGACGGGTTCATTAAGCCGTTCTGACCGTGTTGCTAAGTATAACCAATTGCTACGTATCGAAGAGCAATTAGGCGCTAAAGCACCTTACAAAGGTCTTAAAGAAGTAAAAGGTCAGTAATTTTTTATAAAATCTGATTTAAACTTTAGAAGAATCCTCGCAACAGCGGGGATTTTTTATATCTGTTGGATTGTTTTGTTTACCTCGTGCATTTTCAGGCGTTAAAGCTGAAATTGCTGTCTTAAAATCTCGCCAGTAAAACTGGTTTTTAAATAAAAGCCGCGGGGAAGGGTTTTTATTATTTGCCCATTAGGGCCAATAGCGTCGGTAACGATACGACTGTTGGCAGCTTTTGGGCGAATTTGCATTACATCTCCTAAGTGCCCTGAAATTTCATCAACACGCCCTAATGCAATAAGCTCCATTTGTTCTTCCCAATCACGCTGTAATTGCGCATCTTGTTCAGCGGTCGGTTGCCATAAAAAGCCGCTGCCAATGGTTCTATCAAAAGGAGCAATATCGCGCTCACTTAAAATTGGCAGCCACAAAACATGATTAAGTTTTTTGCGAACAGTGCTTTGTTGCCAAACCATGCCTGTAACATTTAAAAGTGGGGTAACTGATACAAAAGTAGTCTCAAGCGGTTTACCTTTGTATGAAATAGGTAAGGTTTTTAGCTCTATACCCAGTTCTTCAAAATCTGGCGTGGGTTTTGAGCCAGCCGTTGCTCCTAATACATATTCAATCAATTGCCCCGTCCAGCCTTTTTCCTTTAATAAGTGTTCCGGTGTTTTAAACTGATATTGACTCGCTAACTGACCTAAAGTGAGGCCTGCAATGTTATTAACACGTTGCATTAGTTCATTGATTGAATGTGGTTTTATCGGTCGCATAGGGCGTTATTTAATTGTATAAATTCACCACTTATGATAGCAAAAGAGTTTAACCGTGGATATCTTTGTGTTTGGGCGTTTTTTGTCCAGAGTGACTTGGTTGTATTTTTAGGCAAACTAAAACCAGTAGAGAATGCAGTTAATTTGTTGAATTTTATAGGTTTTAATCTATTTTAGCAACGGGAGCTAAAAGTGGAATGAAAACTTGCAGGGATAAATACACAACTATGAACAATGTTATCCACAGAAATTGTGGAAAAGGCAAGTTATAAGATCTAGTATTGTGGATTTGTTTGCAAAATGAGCTGTATAAACTAAAGTTATGCACAAGCTGTGAGTAAGATGCGTAAAACTGCCATTATTGATTGCCGTATCGCAGGTAATGTGGAACAATCATTAAAAATCGACTTACAAATGAGGCACTAAGGTGATTGATGCCGAAGGTTTTCGTGCCAATGTCGGAATTGTAATTTGCAATAATCAGGGACAGGTCTTTTGGGCCAGACGTTATGGTCAACACTCTTGGCAGTTTCCGCAAGGGGGAGTTGATAGCGGTGAAACCGCTGAGCAGACAATGTTTCGTGAGTTACACGAAGAAGTTGGCTTACGCCCTGAAGATGTAGAAATTGTTGCAAGTTCAAAACATTGGTTACGCTATAAATTACCCAAGCGATTGATCCGCCGAGACTCAAGTCCGGTGTGTATTGGGCAAAAACAAAAATGGTTTTTACTTAAACTTCGTTGTAAAGACGAAGACGTAAATTTACTAAAAACACATCATCCTGAGTTTGATGATTGGCGATGGGTTAGTTATTGGTATCCGGTAAGGCAAGTTGTCTCGTTCAAGCGCGATGTTTATCGTCGTGTAATGAAAGAGTTTGCACCTTTCGCGATGCCTTTTAATAAACGTGAACAGCCAAAAGATACATGGCGGCACAAAGGTAAATAATATAAGGAGCAGTATTATGCTAGCTACACTCAGAGCTATCGCTGAATCCGTTTCGCAACAAGCGAATTTGGATAGTGCGCTGGCATGTTTTGTTGAAATGGTGAAAGATGCCATGAAGACTGAGTGCTGCTCCATTTACTTTGCCGATTATAGCCAAGATAATTTCGTTTTAATGGCAACCAGGGGCCTAAACCCTGATGCTGTAGGCAAATTCAGAATCGGTTTCACTGAAGGCTTAGTTGGTTTAGTGGCGCAACGTGAAGAGCCGATAAATATTGCTTTTGCTAAATCCCATCCGCGCTTTAAGCTCTCTCCTGAAGTAAATGAAGAAGGTTATAATGCATTTTTATCTGTGCCTGTAGTACATCAGAAAAAAGTGCTGGGGGTTATTGTTGTACAGCAAAAAATTGCCCGTGTATTTAGCCAAGACGAAGAGTCATTTTTAATTACTTTATCTGCTCAACTTGCCTCACAATTAGCGCATGCGGAAATTAAAGAAGTACTACGCCAAGATGAATTTTCCCATCAAACTTCTGTTCTTAAAGGAGTTTCGAGTGCACCAGGGATTGCGATTGGGCAAGCATTTGTTGTTCTTCCAAAACTTGATTTTAAGTCCATTGAGTTAAAAAAAGACGAAAACAGCACTGAGCAGCGTCGTTTATTTACTCAAGCGGTTGCTGCAACTCGTAAAGAGTTTAATACCTTATCAATGACATTAAGTGACTCAATTCCTAAAGAAGCACTGGCTGTTTTTGATGTGTATCAGCAACTACTCGATGCTAGAAGTTTGGGGCAGAATGTTGAAGCGCAGCTGCAAGAAGGCTGGTGTGCAAAAAGCGCTCTAAAAATAGTTATTGAACGTTTAATTTCGCAATTTAATGCTATGCAGGACCCTTATATAAAAGAGCGTGCTGTTGATGTGAAAGACATTGGTTTGCGAGTATTACATCACCTTGTTAATACCGAGCATGCGGTAAAAAGTTTTCCCAAAGATACGGTACTTATCGCTAATACCTTAACACCAGCTATGTTGGCTGAAGTACCAAAAGGGCACTTGGTTGGCGTGGTGAGTGTTAACGGTGCTGCAAATAGTCATGCGTCAATTTTAACTCGTGCTATGGGGATCCCTGCAATTTGGGGGATTGAAGACTTACCCCTGTTGCAGTTTGATGGCAAAGCAATGATTTTGGATGCCTATGCAGGGCGGTTGTATATTTCACCCTCGCAAATGTTACAAGCTGAATACTTACAACTGCAACACCAGGAAAGTCTATTAAATGATAAATTTATAGCTGAACAAGAGTGTGATGCGGTGACATTGGATGGTGAACATATTAGTTTATTACTCAATGCAGGTTTGGATCTCAATACTGAAAAAGCCAACACCAAAGTGTGTGATGGCGTAGGTTTATACCGAACCGAAGCTTGGTTTATGCAAAAAGGCCAGTTCCCGTCACAAATAGAACAAGAAAACTGGTATCGCGAAGTTTTAGCTAGTTATCACCCTGAGCCTGTTGTAATGCGTACCCTCGACATTGGGGGAGACAAAGTACTTGATTACTTTGATATAACAGAAGAAAACCCATTTTTAGGCTGGCGTGGTATTCGCGTTACCTTAGATCACCCTGAGTTATTTTTAGATCAGCTCAAAGCAATGGTAAAAGCCAATATAGGTTTGGGCAATTTAAAAATAATGCTGCCTATGATCAGCGGTACAGAAGAAGTCGATGAATCTTTAGCACTATTAGAGCAGGCTTATTTTGAGCTTGCAGAGCAATACCCAGAGCAAGCGATTGAGCGTCCCGAAATTGGCGTGATGCTAGAAGTGCCATCAAGTGTATTTATGCTGCCAGAGTGGGCTAATAAGGTCGATTTTTGTTCTGTAGGGAGTAACGATTTAACGCAATATTTACTCGCCGTTGATCGCTCTAACGCCCGCGTAGCTGACTTATTTAATCCCTATCATCCGGCAGTATTAAGAGTATTGCAAAAAGTAGCTACCGAGTGTCAGCAAAATGAAATGTCATTTAGTTTATGTGGAGAATTAGGTGGTGATCCAGAGGGAGCAATATTACTCATTGCTATGGGATATCGCCGTTTGAGTATGAACTATTCTTCCTTAAGTAAAGTGAAGTGGGTGTTAAGACGTTTAAAAGCCAGTGATATGGAAGTATTGCTAGCTGAGTGTTTAGCACAATCTACAGCAAAACAAGTGCTTAGGCTTACACGTAACTTTATGATTGAACATCAATTAGGGGAGCTGTTTTATACCCCTAATCAGGCATCTTAGTTACCTAAACGAGTACTGTAAAGATTAGATATAATCGATTAGTATATGCATATAACAATTTAAATATAAGAGTTTGCTATGCATGATTTAATCATACTGATCCTCAGCTGCGCGTTATTAGGTTGTGTGGTTGGGTTTTTAGCGGGGTTATTAGGCATTGGTGGTGGTTTGATTATTGTGCCCGTGCTCAGTGCGTTACTTGTGAATTTTGATGTTGTGGCGGTTGAGCATGTTCTCATAACTGCTATTGCCACCTCGCTCGCATCGATTTTATTCACGTCTACGTCATCTGCATTAGCTCATCATAAAAACAATAATGTGCCCTGGGACATCGCGCCTTGGGTTATGACGGGTGTTGGGGTCGGTGCTTTGATCAGCGGTTTTGCAGCCAGTTTAATTCCAGAACAACTATTACGTATCATCTTTGCTATCAGTGTCGTGTTTATCGCAGCCCGTATGGTGTTATCTGCCCGTAATAAAGCAGTTGCTACTAAAGCTATGCCAAGCCGCACTCTTCTTGGCGCTGTTAGTGCCTTAATGGGGGGCCTCTCGGGCTTAATTGGAATTGGCGGTGGCGCATTGATTGTACCGTTACTGCATTATTTTTCGGTCGATATTAAAAAAGCCATAGGCTGTGCGGCAGCGTGCGGCATTGTGATCGCGCTATTTGGATCTGTTGGCTACATCAGCGCGGGCTGGCAAGTTACCGATTTACAACATGGCTTTGCAGGTTTTGTGTATTTACCTGCATTATTAGGTATAGTAATAACGTCGTGGTTTATGGCGCCAGTAGGGGCCAAAGCAACGCATTATTTACCCGTTTCAACGATAAAAAAAGTGTTCGCGGTGTTATTGGTTATTATCGCGCTTCAAATGGTTTTTAGTTAAGGTTTAATTTATATGGCTCTTGAATTCCCAGAGATCGATCCGGTCATCTTTTCGGTTGGTCCTCTAAGCGTACGTTGGTACGGTTTAATGTATTTAATTGGTTTTGCCTTTGCAATGTGGTGGGCAAATAGACAAGCAGCCAAACCAAACTCTGGTTGGACAAAAGAAGAAGTCAGTGATTTACTTTTTTACGGCATGCTGGGGGTTATTCTTGGTGGACGTGTTGGTTATGTATTGTTTTATCAGTTTAGTTATTTTATAGAAAATCCACTTTACTTATTCAGAATCGATCAAGGTGGCATGTCATTTCATGGCGGTACGTTAGGGGTTATCACAGCCATTTGTATTTTTGCTTGGACCCGCAAAAAACAATTATTAGCAGTAGGCGATTTTGTTGCACCACTCGTGCCTGTTGGTTTATTGGCAGGACGGATTGGCAATTTTATTAACGGTGAATTGTGGGGCAGAACAACCGATGTACCTTGGGGTATGGTGTTTCCTACTGGCGGGCCGCTTGCACGTCACCCATCACAATTGTATGAAGCGTTTTTAGAAGGCTTAGTGCTGTTTATTATTTTATATGTATTTACCAAAAAACCGCGCCCAGCTGGTAGTGTTGGTGGATTATTTTTGCTCGGTTACGGTGTATTTAGATTCTGCGTTGAATATGTGCGTGAACCCGATGCTCATTTAGGTTTGTTTGGCGGCTTTATTTCTATGGGGCAAATATTGTCATTGCCAATGGTCATTGCAGGCCTTGGTTTGATAATATGGGCGTATAAAAAGCCACAACCTACTGTTGCAACCAAAGCATAAAAAGAAGTCAAAAATGAAACAATATTTAGAGTTATGTCAGCGCATTGTTGATGAAGGTATCTGGGTCGAAAATAAACGGACAGGAACGCGTTGCTTAACGGTTATTAATGCGGAGCTTGAATACGATGTAGCCAATAACAAGTTCCCGATGATCACCACCCGAAAAAGCTATTACAAAGCCGCTATTGCTGAGCTTTTAGGTTATTTGCGTGGTTATAGCAGTGCCGCGCAATTTCGCGATATTGGCTGTATGACTTGGGATGCTAATGCCAATGAAAACCAAGCCTGGTTAAATAATCCAAACCGCAAAGGTGAGGATGATATGGGGCGTGTATATGGCGTACAAGCTCGAGAGTGGCAGCGTCCAGATGGCACACCTTTAGATCAGTTAAAAAAGGTTATTGATAATTTAAAAAATGGGGTTGATGACCGGGGTGAAATTATCACCTTTTATAATCCGGGAGAATTCGATTTAGGCTGTTTGCGTCCATGCATGCATACTCATACATTCTCACTTCTTGGTGATACACTTTACTTAACGTCATATCAGCGTAGTTGTGATGTACCGCTAGGCTTAAATTTCAACCAAATTCAATGCTTTGTTTTACTTGCTTTGGTTGCGCAAATTACTGGACATAAAGCGGGCAAGGCCTATCATAAAATTGTGAATGCACATATTTATGAAAATCAGCTTGAATTAATGCGTGATGTACAGTTACAGCGCGAACCATTTGCATCACCGACTCTGACTATCAACCCAGATATTAAATCACTTGAAGACATTGAGACTTGGGTAACCCGTGATGATTTTGAAGTACATGGTTACCAATGCCATGACGCAATTAAATATCCATTTTCGGTATAATCATTAAATATAGTTACTATTTAAGGAAAAATATTATGAAAGCAGTGATCCCCGTTGCAGGACTTGGTACCCGCATGTTGCCAGCAACGAAAGCTATCCCAAAAGAAATGTTACCGGTTGTAGATAAACCACTGATCCAGTATGTGGTAAATGAAGCCGTTGCTGCAGGTATTAAAGAAATCGTTTTAGTGACTCACTCTAGTAAAAACTCGATCGAAAACCATTTTGATACCAGTTTTGAGCTTGAAGCGACGTTAGAAAAACGCGTAAAACGCCAATTACTTGCAGAAGTACAAGCTATTTGCCCTAAGGACGTGACTATAATCCATGTTCGCCAAGGTGAAGCAAAAGGCTTAGGTCATGCGATTAACTGCGCGGCCCCTATTATTGGCAATGAGCCATTTGTGGTTATTTTACCTGATGTGATTATTGATGATGTAGAAAGCGATCTGCATAAAGACAACCTTGCAGAAATGATCGCGCATTTTAATGAAACCGCACACAGCCAAATTATGGTTGAGCCAGTACCAATGCAACATGTTGATAAATTTGGTGTAGTTGACTTAGGTGAAGCTAAGCTAGAACAAGGGCATAGCGCACCGATTAAAAATATGGTGGAAAAACCCCCCGTGCATTCGGCGCCATCAAACCTAGCTGTTGTAGGACGTTATGTTTTAAGTAAAAACATTTGGCCATTACTTGCGAAAACCCCAGCTGGGGCAGGTGATGAAATTCAACTTACCGACGCTATTGCCATGTTAATGGACAAAGAAGCCGTTGATGCATACGCCATTAAAGGCCGTAGTCATGATTGTGGCAGCAAGTTAGGTTACTTAAAAGCGACTATTGAATTTGCATTACGTCGTGATGAATTTAAAGATGAGCTTAGTGACTTTATTAAAACCTTAGTTTAAGTTCATTTAGCTAATCCAATTTAAAAAGTGCCAGTATGGCACTTTTTTTATGATCTAAAATACTGAAACTGGCACTTACTTTGCTTACAATACAGCATTGTTATTTCATGATGTGCAAAAAATGATGTGTTTAAAAAAGCAAGCTTGGCCTACAATTGCATTGATCACCATAACTATTTTGCTAAACGGGTGCAGTAGCAAAGCGCACGAGCCTGAAAAAAAACCAGCATTAATATCAGATCAACAAGTCAAAGAGTATGTTCAGCAATGGCATTCACAACAAGAGAGTATCGAGCGTTTAGCTGCAATGGAAGCAGACTTACAATTACTAATAATGGCACTTTCGTCTAACACCGAAATAGCTGAAAACCCAGTAGTACTGCGTCAAACGAGTACCGCAGCCGTGCACAGTCGGGATGATATCATAGCACCTGGAGCTGATATCAAGTCAAAAGAGCAAACTCAATTAGCTGCAAGTAATGAACAGCCATATTCAAGTGATTCTTTACCTGGAGCTCAGCTCGGACTTTATCTAAAGCCGGAAATAGTAAGAACACAAATAGCAAGGTTACAGCGTGAATACCCTCAAGCATTTAGCCAATTAGATTTTGTAATGACTGAGCGTCAAAATAAAGGCGTTACTTTATATGGGCTACGTGTTGGGCCATTCAAAAATTATACAGAGGCGAATCTGTTTTGTTCTTTAGCGCAAAATTTAGGGCAAAAGTGTATCAGTGCCCCATTTGTTGGTCAGCTTTTGTAATAAAATAAGTTATTTATCTGATTTTTTAGTAATTAAGCTTAAAGTAATTGTTCTAAGTGTCGATAAAAATTATGATGGGGCCAAATACGGTAATATCCCAATTCTTATAAGGACTTAATATGAAATTATCTTTTCCATTACTTGCTGTAAGCATCTTAGCTGTGCCTTTTAGTGCGATATCTACAACATCGACTTTTCGAGCCGAAGTAACTGTGCAGAACTCAGTTGTTTTAACCCCGGGAGATGATTTAAGCTTTGGTACTATCCGTGCTGTTGCTGATTTATCTGGCGCTCATGTTGCTAGTATAGTTGTTAGCGCATTACCTTCTGCAAGTCCCGTCTCTACTAGTAGTTCAACGGGGGCTAATGCTTCAATCTCGATTATTGACGACGGAACGCCTGCTTCTTTTACTGTATCTGAAGCGGTTAAAAATGCGCAATTAAAAATAATTAGCCCAACACAAACTACTTTAGAATATGAAGGCACTAAAGATGATGGACGACCAAATTTTACTATTGGGAACTGGACATATGTAATTACTTCCGGTCCGAATGAAAACGCAACTTATACAGAAGGATCGCCTAATTTAATGGTTGATTCTACAGATGGAACTGTTTCATTTAATATAGGTGCAACATTAAGTACACCTAACTCATCTGCATTTAATAAAGCTTATGCCGATGGGGTTTATTCTGGTGATTTTCAAATCGAAGTTGCGTATTAATTATATTTAATGCGCCTACTTTCGTATGCAGTGGCTGTAAGTGCTTTAATTTACAGCCCTAATTATCTTGCTAAGAGTATTGAGCAGCAGTCGCTTGATTTTGGCACTTTGGTTATACCAAGCAATACAAATACGAGCTCTGTGATCATCAAAGCTGACGGCGACATAAATACATTGGGTAATATTTATGTGCTTGAAAAAGGGCGTCCAGCCGAGCTTTTACTACTTGATTACCCTGCACATACCGAGTTGAAAATAACATTGGTTCGCCCTGTACAAGTTCAGCACAATACCCAAGGCAGCAGTAGTGCCGAGTTTGAAGTACGCCTAAATGGTTTGTCTAATATGTCTGTCATTACCGACGACTTTGGTGAAGCTAAAGTGTTTATTGGCGGTACTTTAATAACAAAACCTAGCAGTAAGAATTACTCAGATGGCGACTATTCCTCTACGACCAATTTAGAAATTTCGATTGACTACTAAGGACTGACATGTTCAATAAATTAACAGTGATGTGTGTGCTGCTAACAGCATTTTTTAGCCAAGTGGCAGTGGCAAACTTATTGATTTCACCTACTCGTGTTACCTTTGATGAGCGTCAACGTAGTGCTAAAGTCACGGTGATCAACAATTCGAATGAACAACGTACGTATCGAGTAGTTTGGAGTGAAAAACAAGCTTTACCCACTGGCGGTTATAAAAATCTAGAGCAGGTGAGTGAAGGTAGTTTATCGCCAATGACACGCTTATCCCCGAAACAGGTGACTTTAGCACCGGGCGAAAAACAAACGGTTAAAATTGCAGTTCGCAAACCGAAAGGTTTACAGCCTGGCGAATATCGCTCGCACTTATTATTTCAAGCTTTACCTAACGAAAATACAGAGCAAAAGTCAGGAATACAGATCAATATGATTATGAGTTTTAGCATTCCCGTTATTTTTCGTGAGCAAGCAGAGCAGCCCAAGGTGACTATTGCACAGGCAAGCATTGTAAAAAGTGCTGATCAAGCCAAGCCACAAATTCAAGTTCAATTGCAACGACATACTAACTTTAGTAGCTATGGCAAGCTCAGTGCTTATGTTAAAAATGCATCGGGTGGGCAAGAGAAAATTGCTGAAATTAGCAATTTAAGTGTTTACCCTGAAGTTGATACAGTGACAGCAACGCTCAGTTTATTTAAAGATAAACAGTTACCTGCAAATGGCGATGTACTCATTGATTACAAAGGGGCTGAAGAATATAACGCAGTTGATTTTGCCTCTTACACTTTGGCTATAGGGAAATAACTTTAAGCGATATTAAGTTATTAAAATGACCCGTGTATTGGCCATAGGCCTTATGTTGTTAAGCGCGCACTGTTTTGCAAGCACTGTGCCGACCAATGATGCGCTGCGCACGCTTAAAGCTATTCAAGCTAAATTAAATCAATCTCACTCACCAGTGAGTGCGCCACCGCCCGCTATAGTCGAACACAGCCAGCCTGCTGCGCAGCGTATTGCGGCTGGTGAGTTTTTACTTTTTTCTTTATCGCTCAACGATATGTATCTTGGTGAAGCGTTTGCAATAAAAAGCGAGCAAGGGGTCTTGCTTGGTTTGTCGGGGTTAGTTGAAATATTACAACTTGCTATTGATGTTGATGTGGCGAGCGGCTCTGCCGCAGGATGGTTTATTGAGCAAGGTAATTTATTTTCACTCAGTGCTACTGAACCCGCTAAACTCGTTGTAAATAATCAAGAGGTGGTACTTTTTTCACAGCAACTATTGATTGATGATGATATTTATATCGATGCCGCGGTTTTAGAATCTGCTTTTATGGTGGAGATCATCCCTGATTACGCGAATTTAACGCTCGAAGTAACCACTGATGAGTTATTTCCTGTTGTCGCTCAACAGCAGAGAAAAAACCGTCAATTTAATAACCAGCATCATACGGATAATCAGCCTACCCAGCCTTGGAAAGCAAGCCCTTATCAAGTTATTTCTGTCCCAGTGGCTGATTTACAACTTAATTACCGCCGAGATAATGACAGTAGCCGCACTAGTTATTCATTATTAGGTGCGCAAGATTTTGCATACCTTTCAGCGGAATACTTTTTAGCCGGGCGAGAGCAAGACCTATTAACAGACTCACGACTCACATTCTCTAAACAAGCATTAGATAGCAGCTTACTCGGTGCTTTTGCTGCAAGCGAAATACGCTTTGGTGATATCACCGCGACACAAGTCGGGAGTCGCTATAATAGTCAGTACGGACGTGGTGTTAAGTTTTCTAATTACCAGTTAGACCGCAATATAGATAATAATCGAATTAACCTCACCGGTGCTATTCAGCCGGGTTGGGATGTTGAACTTTATCGCAATGGTTTGTTAATTGAACAACAGTTAAGCCTTGCCGATGGGCGCTATGTCTTTGCTGATGTTGATTTATTGTATGGTGAAAATAACTTTGAATTGATCTTTTACGGCCCGCAAGGGCAAGTTGAACGTAAAACAGAATATTACTTTATTGACGGCAACCAATTAGGCCAAGGTGAAGCGACATACGAAGTGTCAATCTCAGAGCAAGGTAAACAATTATTAGGGAGCGAGAGTAATCCACAGCAAAGTGGTTGGTTGGCTGCGGGGCGTTACGAACGAGGCTTAACAGATAATATTGCTATTTACACCGGCGCTATGGCGCAAAAGCGCGAAGATGATGACTTTTACCAATTCGCTTTTGGCAGCAACATTAACTTGTTTGAAAGACTGTTGCTTAATGTTGACTACGAGCAAAACAACCAACAGCAAAATGAATTAGAGCTCACAGCAAGAACGCAACTGGCAGAACAATCACTCCTTTTTACTGTAACGGACCGTTCGGAACAACAGCAAGATTTTCAAAGCTATCAATTCGATATGTCAGGTGAATTGATGGATAATAATTATGGTCGGCTTAATTATCAAAATAACTTTTTATTACAGCACTCAAGTTCAGGTCGTGATTTACAGCAAGCCTATAACCGATTTAATTATAGCTATTCAGGGTTTTCGGTAAACAACCTTTTGCAATGGCAAAAAGTAAATGAACAGAGCCAAGTATATGGCGCAACACGCATTCAAGGGCGAATAGGACGGGTATACAGCCGTTTTGGTGTTGATTATTTAATATCACCAGAGAGTGATATTTTAAGTTACCAAGCCGAATTTAATCGCAGTATTACTGCAAAGTTGCAAGCTGAGCTGACACTTAGAAATACCCTAAATGAGAACGTTCAATCTGCAGATCTGGGCTTGAATTGGCAAAATGATGATTTTAACTTAAGCAGTACTATTAACTACGACAGTAATGATAATTGGCTGTTTAGCTTATATAGCCGCTTTAGTTTTGGTTACGATAGGGAAAATAACCGTGCTTTTATGTCAAATCGAAGCTTAACCAGTACGGGGAGTTTACTGGTTAAAGTATTTTTAGATCAGAATAACAACGGCATAATGGATCCTGACGAGCAGGGGGTCGCGGGTATTAAAGTCAAAGGTGTGCAAAATCATCGCCAAGCGATTACAGATGAGCAAGGCATTGCGCTGTTAACCAGCATGCCCGCTAACCGTACTACTGATATCATACTTGATAGAAATAGTTTTGCAGATCCATTTATGATCCCCGCCCACGATGGTTTTTCAATCACACCACGGGCCGGATTTATTGAGTATATGGATTACCCGTTAAACAATGCCAGTGAAATTGAAGGGGTGATATACACCCAACAAGGTGAACATACGCAAATACAACCGTATGCCAACATAGCGTTACTAGATGAAAACGGTAAAAAAGTAGCCCAAACACAAGCCGCTTTCGATGGTTATTATCTTTTTACCGATTTGCGGCCAGGGCAATATCAGGCGGTGATTGATGGGCAGTTTAAAGAACGTAAAGCATTAAAAAATACGCAACATGTTAAGGTTAATTTATCCCCGAAGGGAGATGTATTACTTGGTGTTGATTTTACCCTTAAACCCCTAGAACAAGTGGCTGGCACAATAGTAAATGCGGGCAACTTCTCATCGTTAATGATGTTAAAAGCCTATTTACGTTTAATAAGCCCACGGCTTGGGTTACAGCAGCAGGATGTATTCTATATTCACGATCGACAGCAAAATAAGTATATACTCGCTTTAGGGTATGCTGAGCAGGCGCAACCTGAGTTTGCAACTATCTGCCAGTCGCTGATCGCACAGGGTTTAAACTGTAAGCTTGAACAACGAACAATACTTCATTAAAGGAATGCCAATGAATATTACACCACCTCTTGTCATGATTAAGTGCGCCGTATTTGTATTATCTGGCTTATTACTTTTTGGCTGCAGCAGCACCAAGCAAACAGTGCAAACAAACAATGAGCAGTACGTACAAATAACCAAATCAGAGTTACAACAGCTACAAACAAGCTCAGCGCAGTGGCAAGCAATAAAACCTGATATTGAAAGGTTGTTATTGATTGAGAGTGATTTAAATTTATTGATAACCCAATTAACAGCAATAGCCAATGAAGAGCCAGCTCAAAGTAATACTGCGATGACCGCGCAAGCACAGCCGCCAATACAGGCACCTGTAGCTCAGCCACAACGTACACCCCCCGCGTTATTTGCATTACAAATTATCTCAGTCACTCAGCAAGCGCAACTGGCAACAAGTTGGCAAGCCATGCAACATAAAGCCCCAAGTTTACTGACGGGAACGACTATCGCCAATGTTGAAACGGCAAATGTAAAAGGCATAACTTACTATCGCTTAAAACTTGGGGCTTACCAGTATCAAAAAAATGCCCAAGCTGATTGCGACAAATTAAAACAGCAGCAAGTGAGTTGTATTGTGAGTTACTACACAGATAACCCAGTAAAACTATAAATAGGCATAATACTTGCTTTGTAATTGCCATGTTTAGTAAGGATGGCAATTATGCGCCTTTTGTTATGTTTATTATTGCTGAGTTTAACTGCGTGTAGCTTAACGCAAGAAAAACCACCAGCACCGAGCACCGAAGCGCCAAAAGCGACGATGGCACCGTATACGGTGCATCAGTATGTGAGCGATTTAAGCACCCAGCTTAGCCACGTCAATGGGCCATTTAAAAGCAGCGCGCGGATTGCCGTCACTAGCTTTTACTTAGCCGATGCGCTTGATACTGAGCTGGCGCAAGGGCAGGGAGCTGGGCTGAGTCAACAAATTCAAGAAAGTTTATTAACCCAGTTTACGCAACTAGGCTATAACACCATTGAATATCGCCTTGAAAAACACCTTAACCTAGCCAGTAACGCTGACGGTATGTTAAGTCGCGATATTAGTAAATTACGCCAACGTCAGAATATTGACTTTGTGATCACCGGCACACTTACACGGCAACAACATGCCTATATAGTTAATGCCCGCATGGTAAATACCCAGGACAGCCGCGTTGTATCTGCCGCTAGCACCGAGATCCCCATCAACGTTATGTGGGGTGATGAAAAAATACAACAGCGCGACGGTTACATCTACCGCAGCGAATACTAATTAGGAGCTCTCATGAAACGCTTAATATTAACTTTATGTTTGCCACTGGGATTTGGGTGTGCACAAGTGATGGAACCGAGCAGTGGCGCACAACTGACCAATAACTCCCCACAATTGGTAAATGATCAACGAGCTGTTGCTGCGCCAGGGCAAACTAATTCTTTGTATCAAAGCAATGCCCCCGTTATTAATGACAGCAGCCAAGTTAGCGTGCCAACGCGTAAAAATATTAATCACTACGTACGCGGCATCATGCAAGATATGGCTGAAAATCTGCAATACGTAAACAGTAAAACGCCACTTGCCGTGTCGAGCTTTATTTTTTTAGATGACAACTACAACGACGCTACTTTACTGGGTAATCAAATTGCCGAAAGTTTTATGCATGAGTTACACAGCTTTGGTGTGCCCGTGATTGATTTTAAAACCACTGACTTTATGCGTGTCACGCCAACGGGTGATTTTGTTTTTAGCCGCGACTATTTAGAGCTTAGCCAAGATCAAAACTTTAACTACGTACTGGCTGGCACTATGGTAAACCACCAAGGTGGTGTGTTGGTTAATGCCCGTATAATTGGTTTAGCAAGTAAAGCCGTAGTAGGCTCTGCGCAAGGGTTTATTCCTCAATCAGTGGTGGATGCACTCGACAGTAGCTACCGCACAGATGGCGTCATGCTAAAACAAGTGAGTAAGTGAGGCTAATGATGAGTAAGCTAACACATCGCGCATTTTTAATCGCAACGACAGGGGTACTTTTCAGTACTCTCAGTGCATGCAGTACGGTTAATGACAGCACAGCCGTTGAGCCAGTGCAAAGCACCACCAGCCAGTACGACCTTACTCACATGCTGCAACAGGCTCAAGCAAGCAATCCTGAACCGATAGATAATGGTGCCCAGTTTACGCCAAATAAACACCATAAAACCTTAGTTAATTATGTTGAGCAAATGGCGCTAGATCTTGTAGATACCATGCAAACTGAGCTAGATGTATCAATTGCCGTTACCTCATTTGTTGATTTAGATGCCAGCCTTAATAACAGCAGCCAATTAGGCAACCAGTTATCAGAGAGCTTTATTCATCAACTGCAAAAATTTGGTTATGGCATTGTCGATTTTAAAACTACCGACCACATAGCTATGACCGCCCGCGGTGATTTTGTGTTTTCTCGTGATATAGAGCAACTGGCTGATAAACACATTGCCAGCCATGTGTTATCAGGCACACTAATTTATCGCAGCAACGGCGTAGAAGTAAACGCCCGTATTATTGATATCAACAGTAAACGCGTTATCGCCAGCAGCAATAAAACTCTGCCGTATTACGTGCTCAACAACGCCGATATCCACCTACAACGCGCGAGTATTAACTAAGGTCAATCAAGCCTATTTAACTGCTTGATTGTAAATGGGATAAACCGTTATACTTTTGCTATCAGCTATCAGCTATC
>NZ_PNDT01000294.1:0-287 GCF_005886375.1 Pseudoalteromonas sp. S1727 | reverse complement strand
ACCGCAAACAGCATTTTAATGGGTGTATTAACAGGGGGAGTTTATACCGCTTTGCCAGCATCAAGCCTTGCAGTAGGAGGCGACGGCTGAATAAAAGATCAGCGCTAGAAGTACACCGACGATGCTGATCATTATCAAGTGCGCTTTTTACAACTCCCTAATTTTCCTCGCATGTTTGAAAAAGAAACAGGGAATCCATTTAATATAGATAATTTGATGGTTTTTCGAACCCATGAAACCACCGCTAAAAAACTGCGTGCTCACTTTATAAGCAAAGGCTTAAACTT
>NZ_PNDT01000293.1:0-352 GCF_005886375.1 Pseudoalteromonas sp. S1727 | reverse complement strand
ATTAAGTGTTCCAAACTATTATACAGTTACATAGTTACTACGTTCCTGAAATTCAGGTCATTGACGTGGCGACGGGCAATTTAGCCTACTTTAATTGGATGGATGAGGTACTTAATTAATGCGATGTTTTCTTTTCTTGCTGTGAGCGTTTTTGTTGTTTCCTACACAAGCAGCTAAAAAAAACTTATAGAGCGATTTATTGCCGCCCGCTGAGCAAACTTTTTTACCCGTTGTCCAAGCGTTTACATTTGATTTTGACCAACATTGTATCAACATCTGTTTTGGTTGGGATATTGCTCCAGGTATTTATCTTTAAAAAAAGAATTTTGAGAGAATTGGATAGGTGGATGCT
>NZ_PNDT01000292.1:0-284 GCF_005886375.1 Pseudoalteromonas sp. S1727 | reverse complement strand
GGGGGGGGGGGGGGTGGGGGGGGCGAAATAGGAACAGTTAAAAAAAAATAAAAAAAAAAAAAAAACAAAAAAAAAAACAACAAAAAAAAAAAAAAAAAAAAAAAAAAAAAAAAAAAAAAAATTAAACTTATTATAATCTGTGGTTAAATTTACTACAACAACCCACAATATAAAAAAACAAAAAACAAAAAAAAAAAAAAAAAAAAAAAAAAAAAAAAAAAAAAATAAAAAAAAAAAAAAAAAAAAAAAAAAAAAAAAAAAAAAAAAAAAAAAAAAAAAAAATT
>NZ_PNDT01000291.1:0-359 GCF_005886375.1 Pseudoalteromonas sp. S1727 | reverse complement strand
ATTGTCGGAGTGAATGCCGCAACGACCGCAGATGGCAGTGGCAACTGGACACTCAGTGGCAGTGAATTAGATATCAGTGCGCTAGTTAATGGCGCATTAACGGTATCGGCAACGCAAACCGATAGTGCTGGTAATATCTCACCTACTGCGACGGCTCAAATAGAACTCGATAATTTAGTTCCAACCACCTTAGCAATTGATACACCTATTGCAACGGATGATATTGTAAATGCGAGTGAAGACAATAACGTACTTGTTAGTGGTTCGGGTGCAGAAGCTGGTGCAACCGTTGCTGTTAATATTGATGGCGTGAATGCTTCTGTCGCTGCTGATGCCAGCGGTAACTGGAGCCTCAGCGG
>NZ_PNDT01000290.1:0-419 GCF_005886375.1 Pseudoalteromonas sp. S1727 | reverse complement strand
ATAAATCATCACACACCTGCTGTGTTTCAACTTTGGTATTACAAAACACTACACAGCTTTCAGGTTGGAATTTAAGTAACAGTAGTTTTAAAGTATTAAAACGCTGTTTGTTATTATCCATTTTATAGAAGTATTGCTTAATGGTGCTTTTTTCTTGCTCTTCTTCTACTTTCACCATAGCAGGGTTACTTAACACTCGTTTAGCAATCGCTTCGATTGCACGTGGGAAAGTCGCGCTAAATAATAATGTTTGCCGCTGCTTAGGAATGCAATCAATAATAGCATCTAAGGTATCTTGGAAGCCCATATCAAGCATTTGGTCAGCTTCATCAAGCACTAAGGTTTCAACATCATCTAAACGTAAGGTGCCTTTACGAATATGATCATCAACACGCCCTGGTGTACCAACAATAATGTGC
>NZ_PNDT01000289.1:0-234 GCF_005886375.1 Pseudoalteromonas sp. S1727 | reverse complement strand
CTTGCTCTACACGTTCAGCCTTTTCAGTCGCAATGCGTTGTTGTTCTAATTCAGCATCATGTTGCGCTTGCTCTGCAGCTTTGCGCTCAAGTTCCAAACGCATTGCTTCTTCTTGCTGTGCTAAGCGCTCAGCTTGCTCACGACGAAGTTGCTCAGCCTGCTCTGCTGCGAGTAGCTGCTCTTGCGCTACACGCTCAGCCTCTGCCTTTTCTGTAGCAATACGCTCTTGCTCTA
>NZ_PNDT01000288.1:0-296 GCF_005886375.1 Pseudoalteromonas sp. S1727 | reverse complement strand
ATTTTATGCTCAGATTGTGAAAAGCCCGGCATATCCGTATTTTCAAGAATATAAGCGGTGTGTTTTTGGTATTGCTTATATTCAATTAATAAACCAATCTCGTGTAATTGCGCAATTGCTTTAAGTAAAGGTAGGCCATTATTATCGAGTAAGTGCCACTGCTCATTGATTTGTGCGGCAAGCTGAATACTAAGTTCTGCAACTCTGTTCGCTTGCTTTTGATCCACATGATAACGGCTCATTAGACCATCGACGGTACGCTTACGTATATCGTGGTTATGAAATTCAGGTATCAT
>NZ_PNDT01000287.1:0-481 GCF_005886375.1 Pseudoalteromonas sp. S1727 | reverse complement strand
AAAACCTGTGACACACACTAAAACAGTGATCGCCTCAGGTAAAGCAAGTGCACCGATGGCCCAGCCGACTCCAGTTGCAGATAGCGACGTGTTACATACGCCAAAAGCGATGGCTCACGACAAACGTGAAGTTATTCCTGATAGTGGCTTACGTGCCGGCTCTATCAAGCCTGCGGGACGTGCAAGCGCTGCAATGACTAAAACCATGAGTGTCGAATAACACTCTTGAAATAGCTTAAAACACACTAAAAAGCCGCGTTAATGAAAATTAACGCGGCTTTTTGTTTCTCATACTCTCTTTTCTCTAATTAAGCCAAGCTTTTGCTACTATTTTACTTATACCAATCGTGTTAAGTTACTGACCATTTATAGCGACAGATAAATGGCGTGATAACAAGGCATAAATTTTGACATGTAGTTGTTCTCGGCAATTGCTCCTGCATTGCTCTACCTCCTGCATCCATGCAGTCATTTATAACGC
>NZ_PNDT01000286.1:0-350 GCF_005886375.1 Pseudoalteromonas sp. S1727 | reverse complement strand
GGAGCCAATTTAGAATGTTTAGGGTGTCGTTTCACCGGCAGTGATCTGGTGACTAGTTGGTGTTACTGATAATTTAAAACTTGGTGTTGGATCGGCTTCTTCTAGCGATCTATTAGGATTAAGGCGTTTACCTGATAGTGTTTTACCTTGTAACTGGGTGTTGTCATCCCCCCTGCTCATTACCAACTGTTTATCCTCACTTGTTGGTAGGGGTGGATTATGGGACCCCGCCACAGCCGCAACACCCGCCACATGCGGCGTGGCGATTGACGTGCCAGAAGAAGTTGCATAATCATTGCCTGGTACAGATGATTAGATAGCGCTGCCTGGTGCGCCAAGCTCAACACTGG